>NZ_DATLXO010000010.1:0-22634 GCF_035575815.1 Iamia sp. | reverse complement strand
TAGGGCTGGGCGCCGGCCTGCTCGTGGGTGGCCACCAGGGTGTTGGCCTGGAACATGAGCTCCTGGCGGCGTACCGGGTCGTCCTCGCCCACGGCGGCCACGTAGGCCTGGAAGCCCCGGCGGATCTCGGCGTCGCCGTCGGAGAAGGAGGTCTCGAAGAAGTGCTCCACCTGGTCGGTGGTGGGCTGGCCGCCGGAGTGCCCCCTCCCGCTGTCAGTCGGGCACCCGGCGGCCCTCGGCGACGTTGATGACCGGGCCCAACGCCAGCGACACCGCACCCTTCACCCGGCCATCGGCCACCCGGGAGCCCCGCTGCGGCGTCAGGGTCAGACCCGGTCGCCGAACCAGAGCTTGATCTCGCGGTCGGCGGACTCGGGGCCGTCGGAGCCGTGGACCAGGTTCTCGTTGGTCGTGGTGGCCAGGTCGCCCCGGATTGAGCCGGGCTGGGCGTCGCCGACCTTGGTCTTGCCGATCAGAATGCGACAGAGCTCCCACGTGTCGTCGTTGGGGCCCTCCACGACCATGGCGAACACCGGGCTGCGGGTGAGGAACGCCACCAGCTCGCCGTAGAACGGTCGCTCGACGTGCTCGGCGTAGTGCTCCTGGGCCAGCTCGGTCGACACGGGTCGCAGCTCGGCGGCGACGAGGGTCAGGCCCTTGCGCTCGAGGCGGTCCACGATCTCGCCCACCAGGCGCCGCTCCACAGCGTCGGGCTTGGCCATCACGAAGGTGCGGGTGGTCATGGCGGTGAGGGTAGCGAGGTGTCCCCACCGCCCCCGAACCCAGAGGCTCCCGACCAGTCCGAAGGACGCCCCCAACTGGTCGCGGAATCCGTCCCCGGAGCGACGGGTTTCGCGACCACTTCGAAGGAGGGGTCAGCCGGGGAAGCCGCTCCACTCGCCGTCGGGGTGGAGGGTGAGGATCTCGGGTCCGTCGTCGGTGACGACGAGGGTGTGCTCGAACTGGGCGGTGCGGCGACCGTCGGTGGTGACCGCCGTCCAGTCGTCGTCCCACGTCCGGTGCTGCCAGGCGCCGAGGGCGATCATGGGCTCGATGGTGAAGGTCATGCCCGGCTCCATCAGCACCGTCTCGTCGCGAGGCTCGAAGTAGTGGAGGATGTGGAGCCCGGTGTGGAACTCGCGCCCCACCCCGTGGCCGGTGAAGGCCCGCACCACACCGAAGCCCTCGGCCTCGGCGTGGCTCTGGATGGCCTGGCCGATGTCGCTGGTGGGCCGGCCGGGGGCCACGGCTTCGATGCCCCGCTCGAGGCACTCGCGGGTGACCCGGACGAGGCCCCGGCTGAGCTCGTCGACGGTGCCCACGGTGAACGTGGCGTTGGTGTCGCCGTGGACGCCCTCGCGGAAGAGGGTGACGTCGAGGTTGACGATGTCGCCGTCGCGCAGGGCCCGGGAGTCGGGGATGCCGTGGCAGATGACCTCGTTGACCGACGTGCAGATCGACTTCGGGTACCCCGGGTCGCCGTAGTTGAGCGGGCTCGGGTAGCCGCCGGCGTCGATGCAGAGCTGGTGGCAGAGGGCGTCGAGCGCGTCGGTGGTGACGCCGGGGGCGATGGCCGCGCCGACGTCGCGCAGCACTCGGGCCGCGTCGCGACCGGTGCGGCGCATGGCGGCGAGGGTGGCGGTGTCCTGCACGTCGGGGACGTCGCGCCGGCTGCGCCCGCCGTGCTCGGCGTAGTGGGGGCGCACGATCCCCTCCGGCACCGGGCGGCGGGGCCCGACCGTCCCCGGTCGCACGCGCTCCAGCGAGGGGCCGTGGCAGCGCTTGAACTTCCGTCCCGACCCGCACCAGCAGGGGTTGTTGGCCTTGAGTCGGGCGGGGTCGGCGAGGGTGGTACTCGTCATCGCCCGTGCCCTCTGGCTCGCTCGCTGCGCTCGCTCATCGGTGCACCATCTTGTCGTGGGGCTCGTCCACGTTCATGTGGAGACCTCCATCTCACGCAGGGCGACCCGCACGGGGCCGGCGACGTACAGCGAACCGGTCACCAGGACGAGGTCGTCCTCGGTGGCCACGGCCAGGGCCCGGCGCAGCGCCTCGACCGGGTCGGGCACCACCTCGACCACGGCGCCGAGGCGTTCGGCCGCGGCCGCCACCTCGCGGGTGGAGAGGGCACGGGGCGACGCGGGCGAGCAGACCACGACGAGCCCGGCGTCCGCGGCACCGAGGCCGACGAGCACCGCCTCGGGATCACGCCTCGAGAGCAGGCCGACCACCAGGAGCACCGAGCCCGGCAGGGTGATGTCCTCGGCCAGGGTCGTGGCGGTGGCCGCCGCGCCCTCGGGGTTGTGAGCGGAGTCGACGATGACGGTCGGGTGGCGTCCGACGACCTCGAAGCGCCCCGGCAGGGTGAGCCCGCCGAAGGCCTCGGTGACCACCTCGTCGACCTGGGGCCGCCCGAGGAATGCCTCGACCGTGGCCACCGCCACCGCCGCGTTGTCGCTCTGATGGGAACCGTGGACCGGCACGAACACCTCATCGTGGCGGGCCTCGGGCGTGCGCAGGTCGACCAGACGGCCGCCAACGGCCACCCGGTCGGCGGCCACGCCGAAGTCCTCGTCCCGCACCCAGGTGGCCGCGGCACCGGCGTCGGTGAAGGTCGACCGGAGCTCGTCGTCTGCCTCCCCCAGCACCAGCACGTCGGTGAGGCCCGGCTTCACGATGCCGGCCTTCTCGGCGGCGACGGCGTGGCGCCACCCCGGGGCCCCGTCGGTGTGGTCGTGGCCGATGGTGGTCAGCACCGCGACGGTGGCATCGGCGACGTTGGTGGCGTCGTAGCGCCCCAACATGCCGACCTCGACCACGGCCACGTCGACGGCGACCTCGGCGAACCAGCGGAACGCGGCGGCGGTGAGGATCTCGAAGTACGACGGCACCACGCCCGAGAGCTCCTCGACGGCGGCGATGCCGGCGATGGCCTCGGCCAAAGAGTCGTCGTCGATGGGCTCGCCGTCCCACGCCAGGCGCTCGTTGATGGCCTCGAGGTGGGGGCTGGTGTAGGTGCCGACCGACAGGCCCTGGGCGACCAGCAGTGCGCTGACCATGCGGGCCACCGAGCCCTTGCCGTTGGTGCCGGTGATGTGGATCACCGGGTAGGCCCGCTGCGGGTCGCCCAGCACGTCGACGAGCCGGCTCATGCGCTCGAGGGACAGCCCCTCGGCCCGTCCCGCGGTGGCCTCGAGGTTGGTGTGCTGGTCGAGGTAGCGGAGGGCGGACGAGAGGTTCACAGCCCGCCCACGCTACCGGCGCCCGGCGTCAGGCCACCCGGCGGGCGCGCAGCTCGGAGGAGACCTCCGAGGCCCGGTCGCGAGCGACCTCGGCGGCCGCTGCGCCTCGCTCCTTGGCGACCTCGGCCGCGTCCGCGGCCCGTTCCTTGGCGACCTCGGCGACGTCGCCGTAGCGGTCGAGGGCCACCTCGGCGAGGTCTTCGGCGCGCGCCCTGGCCGCCTGCGCGTGGGGGCGGGCGGAGTCGAGGGCCACCTCGGTGAGGTCGAAGGCCTTCTCGCGGGCGGTGTCGGTGAGCGATCGCACGTGGGGTCGGGTGGCGTCGGCCATCTCGAACAGCGACGTCGAGGCCCGCTCGGCGAACTCCTCGACGTGGGGCAGCGCCGCCTCAGCGGCGTCGAGGGCCCGGTCGACGGCGCCCTCGACCCGGTGGCTGACGCGCTGGAACCCCTTGCGGGAGGTGAGCTGGGCGAGGGCGCCGGCCTTGGCCGCCTTGCGACCGGCGCGCCAGTGCAGCACCAGGCCGACCGCCCCGCCGACGGCCGCCCCCTCGGCGGCACCCTTCACGATTCCCGGCACCGGGTCACGCTCGGGGTCGGGCGCACGCGACGCCTGCAGGGCGGCGACACCCGCTCCGACGACGCTCCCCACGAGGGCTCCCTTGATGGCCTTGTGCACGGCTGTCCTCCGACGAGAGTGGTGGGGTTCGTCCCCGGGCGAGGGGCCGAGGTTAGTACGGCCCCCACGGTTCGTGGCCCGAGGAGCTCAGCGTCCCGGCCGAGCGCGGCGTTGGCGATCGCGGCCGGACTTCCTTCCGGCCAAGCTGTCATGGCCCTGGCCCGGACCGAAGGCGTCAGGACGCGGCGCGGCGGGGGCGCTGGGCGCGGCGTTCGGCGCTGCGGGGCACGAGGGTCGGGTTGACCTTCTCGCGCACGACATCGGCGTCGATGACGCACTTCTCGATGTCGGAGCGACCGGGCAGGTCGTACATCGTGTTGAGCAGCACCTCTTCGAGGATCGCCCGCAGACCCCGGGCACCGGTGCCCCGCAGGATCGCCTGATCGGCGATGGCCTCGAGGGCGTCGTCGGTGAACTCGAGGTCGACGTTCTCGAACTCGAAGAACTTCTGGTACTGCTTGGCCAGCGCGTTGCGGGGCTCGACGAGGATGCGCACCAGCGCCTCCTGGTCGAGGTTGGCCACCGCGCCGATGACCGGAAGGCGGCCGATGAACTCGGGGATGAGACCGAACTTGAGGAGGTCCTCGGGCAGCACCGCCGAGAGGGTGTCGCCGGCCGCCTTCTCGTTGGAGCGGCGGATGTCGGCGCCGAAGCCCACGCCCTTGGCGCCGGCCCGGTTCTCGATGATGCGGTCGATGCCGGCGAAGGCTCCGCCGCAGATGAAGAGGATGTTGGTCGTGTCGACCTGGATGAACTCCTGGTGCGGGTGCTTGCGCCCGCCCTGGGGCGGCACCGAGGCCACGGTGCCCTCGAGGATCTTGAGCAGCGCCTGCTGCACGCCCTCGCCCGAGACGTCGCGGGTGATCGACGGGTTCTCGGCCTTGCGGGCCACCTTGTCGATCTCGTCGATGTAGATGATGCCCGTCTCGGCCTTCTTGACGTCGTAGTCGGCGGCCTGGATCAGCTTCAGCAGGATGTTCTCGACGTCCTCGCCCACGTACCCGGCCTCGGTGAGGGCGGTGGCATCGGCGATGGCGAACGGGACGTTGAGTAGGCGGGCGAGGGTCTGGGCCAGGAGCGTCTTGCCGCAGCCGGTGGGGCCGAGGAGCAAGATGTTCGACTTGGCCAGCTCGACGTCGTCCCCGTGGCTGCGGGTGGAATCGAGCTGCACCCGCTTGTAGTGGTTGTAGACCGCGACCGAGAGGATCTTCTTGGCCTGCTCCTGGCCGATGATGAAGTCGTTCAGGAAGTCGAAGATCTCACGGGGCTTGGGCAGGTCCTCGAGGGTGAGGTCGGCCCCCTCGGAGAGCTCCTCCTCGATGATCTCGTTGCAGAGGTCGATGCACTCGTCGCAGATGTAGACGCTCGGGCCCGCGATGAGCTTCTTCACCTGCTTCTGGGACTTGCCGCAGAACGAGCACTTGAGCAGCTCGCCGCCTTCTCCGAACTTGGCCACCGGGATTCCCCTGTCGGTTCGTGGGTTCGAGTGTCGGTCTGTCTGGTCGGTCCGTGCGGTCAGCCTGCCGCGGTGATCGCACCGGTGCGATCGACCGACTCGCGCGTGGCGATGACCTCGTCGATGATGCCGTAGTCCTTGGCATCGGGCGCGGACAGGACGAAGTCGCGGTCGGTGTCGCGGCTGATCTTCTCGATGTCGGTGCCGCTGTGACGGGCGAGGATCTCGTTGAGCAGGTCGCGCATCCGGAGGATCTCGCGGGCCTGGATCTCGATGTCGGAGGCCTGGCCGCCACCGCTCCCCCACGGCTGGTGGAGCAGGACCCGGGCGTGGGGCAGCGCCATGCGCTTGCCCGGCGTGCCCGCGGCGAGGAGCACCGCGGCAGCCGACGCCGCCTGGCCGTAGCAGATGGTGGCGATGTCGGGCTTGACGTACTGCATCGTGTCGTAGATGGCGAACAGCGCGGTGATGTCGCCACCGGGTGAGTTGATGTAGATGTTGATGTCCTTGTCGGGGTTCTCCGACTCCAGGTGCAGCAGCTGGGCGGAGATCAGGTTGGCGATCGTGTCGTCGATCGGGGTCCCGAGGAAGATGATGTGGTCCTTCAGGAGCCTCGAGTAGAGGTCGAAGGCCCGCTCGCCACGGTTCGTCTGCTCGACGACGGTGGGGACCAGGTAGTTGTAGGCCGGTTCCATCTCAGCTGTCCTGCTCTTCGGGGAAGTCGGTCGAGGCGGGATCGTCCGCGTCGTCGGGATCGGCGAGGACGGCGTCGCGGTCGACGGGACCACCGTCGGGATCGACGACCTCGACCCGCTCGAGGATCCACTCCATGGCCTTGCGGGTGCGCACGTCGGAGCGTACCAACGCGGTCTGGGAGTTGCGCTCGAACTGCTCGCGCACCTTCTTGGCCGTCTGGCCCACGCGCGCCGCGACCATCTCGATCTCGGCGTCGAGCTCGTCGTCGTCGACCTCGATGCCCTCGGCGGAGGCCACCGCCCGCAGGGCGAGGTCGACGCGCACGGAGCGGCCGGCGGCCTTGCGCAGCTCCTCACGGAACGCCTCGGGGTCCTGGCCGGTGGCTCGCATGTAGTCGCCCAGGTCGATGCCCTGGGCCTGGAGCCGCAGGGCGAGGTCCTGCAGGCGGGTCTGCATCTCGGTCTCGACCAGTGGCTCGGGCGGATCGTCGGTGACCAGCTCACCGAGGGCGTCGGCCGACCTCTCCCGGAGGTCCATGCGGGCCTGGGCCAGCTTCGCCGAGGTGAGGCGGGTGGTGAGGTCGGCCCGCAGCTCGTCGACCGTGTCGAACTCCGACGCCTCGGCGGCGAAGGAGTCGTCGATGTCGGGCAGCACCGTTTCACGGACGTCGGTGACGGTGACGGTGAAGTCGACGGGTTCGCCGTCACCGGGGTGATCGGCGGTGAAGCTCAGCTCCTGGCTCGCGGTGGCGTCGACGAGGGCCTCGTCGAGCTCGGCCACGACCGTGCCGGCGCCGACGCGGTACTGGTAGCCCTCGGCGGTCAGCCCGTCGAGGGGCTCGTCGTCGCGCGCGCCGGTGATGTCGATGGTGACGGTGTCGCCCTCGGCGGCGGGACGGTCGATCTCGGTGAGGGTGGAGAACTGCTCGCGCAGGTCCTCGATCCGCTCGTCGATGTCGGCCTCGGTGGCCTCGGGCCGGTCGATGACCACCCGCAGCGAGGCGTAGCCGCCGACGATGACCTCGGGCCGGACCTGAACGACGGCGTCGAAAGCAATGGGACCCTCGTCCTGCCCCGCGGTGATGTCGATCTCGGGCGCGGCGATGGCGTCGACCTCGAGACGGGCGATGGCCTCGGCGTAGTAGTCCGGCAGCGCGTGCTGCAGGGCGTCGTGGCGCGCCGTCTCGGTGCCCACCCGGGCTTCGAGGACCTGGCGCGGCACCTTGCCGGGCCGGAAGCCGGGCAGGCGGACCTCGCGGGCCATGCGCTTGAAGGCGGCATCGACCTCGCGTTCGAAGTCGTCAGCCGGGACCTCGACGCTGACCTTGACCTTGTTGCCCTCGACGGGCTCGACGCTCGACTCCATGAGGGCGCCCACTGTACCGGGGCGGTGCCGCCCGCCTGGCACCCTCGGTGTCGGGGGCGCCCGGCCGCCCCGGGGGCGTCGAGGGCGAGGTGGGTCGCCTACGGTGGCGGGATCCTCCTCTCCTGTCTCCTGTGATCGTCATCTCTGTGATCGTCGCCTCCCTCCCTCTCGCCACCGGCCCCCTCGTGGCGGCCGCATTCGTGCTGGCGGTGGCCGGCGCGGCCAAGCTGCGTCGCCCGGCCCCCACCGGGCTGGCCCTGGCGAGGGCCGGCCTGCCCGGATCCGACCCGATCGTGCGTGCCCTCGGCGCGGCCGAGGTGGTGGTCGCCGCGGGCACCGTCGCCCTCGGCGGGCCCTGGGCGGCCCCCCTCGCCCTGCTCTACGTCGGCTTCGCCGCCTTCACCACCCTGCAGGTGGTGTCGGCCCGCCGCACCGGCGAGGTCGCCGACTGCGGCTGCTTCGGCGAACGCTCGGCACCGGTTGGCGCGACCCACGTGGCGGCGAACCTGGCCCTGGCCGCCATCGGGCTCTGGGCCCTCGTCGCTCCCACCGCGGGTGTGGCCGCCTCGCTCGACGCCTCGCTCGGAGCCACCGTCGGGGTCGTGGCCCTCGGTCTGCTCGCCGCGGCCGCGATCCGGGCCCTGCTCACCGACCTCCCCGCCCTCACCGCAGCCCAGGTGACCCCGGCACGGGGCACGTCCTGATGGCCGCCGTCGTCGTCGTCCTCGGCCTCGTGGTGGCCGTGCTCACCTTGTTGGTGGTGGGTCTGCTCCGCAGCCACGCGGAGATCCTGCGGCGTCTCCACGAGGTGGACGGCGGGGGCGAGGAGGCCGCAGCCGGCGCCACCGCATCGTCAGCCACCGGGCCCCGGGCCGTGCGCCGCGACGAGTTCACCACCTTCCCCGAGGTCCAGGCCCCGCCCGAGCGCGAGGGCTTCACCGAGAGCCGAGACCTCGCCGGCGTCGGCGTCGACGACGACGCCCTCACCGTGCGGGTCACCGGGATCGAGCACCGCACGCTCGTCGCCTTCCTCTCGGGCACCTGCCTCACGTGCCAGCGCTTCTGGGACGCCTTCGCCAAGCCGGCCAAGCTCGGCCTGCCCCGCGATGTCCGGCCTGTGATCGTGACCAAGGGCCCCGACCAGGAGAGCGCATCGCGCATCGCCGGGCTGGCTCCGTCCAAGGTGCCGGTGGTGATGACCAACGACGCCTGGCTCTCCTACGACGTGCCCGGCTCGCCCTACTTCGTGCTCGTCGACGGACGGTCGGGCAAGGTGCAGGGCGAGGGCACCGGCATCGACTGGCCCCAGGTACGAGGCCTGCTGACCCAGGTGACCGACGACGACTCCTACGCCGCGGAGCTCGATTCCCGGCGAGTGGCGAAGTACGGCGCCGATGATGCTCGCGAGCGGCGGGTCGACGACGAGCTGCTCGCCGCCGGCGTCACCCCCGGGGACCCGAGCCTCTACGGCGACCCGGTCGACCCCGGTCCCGGCCCCGACCACAGCCACGACCACGACCACGACCACGACCACGGGGTCGCGGAGCGGTGACGAACCGAGCGCACCCCACCGCCCCGGCGGAGAGGACACCACCATGAAGATCGAGGCCCACGGCATCCGGGCCGAGCTGCCCTCGGGCTGGGAGGGCCGCATCACGCGGCGCCGAGCGGGCGCGGCCACCGGCAACCGCCGAGGCACCACCACCATGGCGGTCGAGGACACCGGCCCCGTGCTGCACATGGCCAACTTCGCCCTGCCCGAGGATCGCGGCGACTTCGGCAGCGGCGCGGTCGACGTGATGGGCTCCGGCCACCTGCTCGTGGTCGTCGTCGAGTACGGCACCGACAGCGTGGGCACCGCCCTCTTCCCCGAGGTGCCGCAGGTCCCCCGGCTGACGGCCCGGATGTTCAGCAGCCAGGCGTTGCAGCGGATCCAGCGCGGTCAGGCCGGCGCCCAGCGGTTCTTCACCCTGAACGGGCGGGCCTTCTGCCTCTACAGCGTCGTCGGCGACCAGCGCGACGCGACGCCACTGGCACGCTCGGTCAACGACGTGACCGCCCAGATCCAGGTCGCGACCCGATGACCGCCGGCGCCCGGAGGTTCCTCGCGACCCTGACCCCCTCGAGCCCCGCGGAGCCCAGATGAGCCCCATGGACCTTATCCGACGCCGGCGCCCGGCGCCGGCTCCTGCCCCGGTTCGCCCCCCGGCATCCTCCCCGACGCCCAGCGCTGGGGCACCGCCGGCCACCATCGCCGAGCGTGTCGTGGCCCGCACTGCCGGAGTGCTCTCCGGGGGCCACAGCCGGCGAGGCTTCCTCGCCCGCACTGCGGTCGTCGGCTCCGCCCTCGCCGTCAACCCGGTGTCGTTCATCTTCAAGCCCGGCACCGCGTACGGGGCGGTGTGCGGCACCTGCGGCGACGGGTGGACCGCGTTCTGCTGCACCATCAACAGCGGCAAGAACTCCTGTCCCCCGAACACCTTCGTCGCCGGCTGGTGGAAGGCCGACAACGCCGCGTACTGCTGTGGATCGGCCCGCTACATCATCGACTGCAACGCCACCTGCCCCACCCAGTGCTCGTGCCGCTGCGCCGGCGCCGCCTGCGACGGTCGCCGCACCTGCTGCAACCAGTTCCGCTACGGCCAGTGCAACCAGCAGATCTCCTGCTTCGGCCCCGTCGCCTGCCGGGTGGCCATCTGCATCACCCCGTGGGCCTACGACGCGGCCTGCTCGACGCGGACCCTCACCGACAACCGCACCGTCGAGCACGGCGCGGCGTGCCTCTCCGCCGAGTGCGACTCCGCCATCACCCGCAAGTACTACGCCTTCGGCGGGCCCGACAGCATCCTCGGCAACCGCACCCAGTCCGAGCGCACCACGCCCGACGGGCGAGGCCGCTACGCGGTCTACCAGGGCGGGCGGATCTACTCGAGCTCGGCGACCGGGGCCCGCGAGGTCCACGGCTCGATCTACGACGTGTGGGCCGCAGCCGGCACCACCAGCGGAGCGTTCGGGTTCCCCACCACCGACGTCATCGGCGATGCGAGGGTGCGCTACTCCCTCTTCCAGCGGGGCGGGATCTACCGCTGGTCGAAGGGCACCTACGGCGTGCCCGACCCCTACCACCAGCTCTTCAACCAGCTCGGCGGCATCAACCGCAACAGCGCGCTCGGACTGCCGAGCGACCCCATCCGGCGCTCGAGCGATGGGCGCAGCCTCTACCTGAACTTCGAGCGGGGCCGCATCTACCGCCGCGGTGAGCTGACCCTGGAGATCCACGGGGCGATCTTCCTCAAGCACGAGCAGCTCGGCGGGGTCCACGGGCCCCTCGGCCACATCCAGAGCAACGTGATCACCCTCGCCGACGGCCGGGGGCGGGCGAGCATCTTCGAGCACAACGGCGTCATCTACTACACCGGGGCCACGGGGGCTCGCGGCGTGTGGGGGCCCGTCCTCGACGCCTACCTGGCCTACGGCGGCTACCAGTCCGACGCTGGGTACCCCACCGGCGACCGCGTCGATGTGGGCGACGGACGGGGTGTCACCTTCACCACCGAGACCGCCCAGGTCTGGTGGACCTCCGCGACCGGCGCCCACGTGGTGCCGGCGCCGATCCTTGGTGAGTACCGGTCCCGCGGCGGTCCTCGCGGCGCGCTCGGCTACCCGATCGGCCCCATGCAGCGCCTGTCGGGCGGCGGGGTCCGCCAGAGCTTCGAGAACGGCACCATCGGTGAGGAGCCGACCGACGAGCGCCCCTTCGTCAAGGCCGCCTACACCGACTTCCTCGCCCGCATGCCGACCAGCGACGAACTCACGTGGCAGGCCACGGCCCTCGGTTCGGGGGCCAAGACCCGAGGCGAGGTGGTCAGGGAGCTGGCCACCACCCGGGAGTACGTGTCGACCCTGGTCGACAAGCTCTACGTCGACACCCTGGGCCGTCCCGGCGACAGCGGCGGAACGGCGTACTGGACCGACGAGATCCGCTCCCGGCGGCGCACCGTCGCCCAGGTGGCGGCCAAGTTCTACGCCAGCCCCGAGTACTTCGACGGGATCGGTGGCGGCACCAACCGCACCTGGGTCGACGATCTCTACCCCAAGATCCTGCAGCGCCCGGCCAGCGAGGCCGACCTCGACTACTGGGTCGGTGAGGCCGAGACGAGGGGACGCAGCGACGTCGCCTTCCGCCTCTACCAATCCCGGGAGTCGCGCGAGACGCGGGTCGACAACCTGTACCGGGCCCTGCTCGGGCGGGCCGCCGAGCCCGCCGGCCGCACCTACTGGGCCGGTCGCATCGCTCGGGAGGGAGACCTCGCCCTCGCCATCAGCCTGGCGTCGTTGTCGGAGTACTACGAGCGGGCTGGCAACCGCTTCCCGTCCTGACCGCCGCGCCACGGCCTCGTGGACCCCCACCCGAAACCCGCCACCCTGGTGCGAACTGCCGCCCTGGACGACCGCCAGGGCGGCAGTTCGCCCGGGCTCCGAAACGGCCACCCTGGTGCGGCCGAGACGCGCCTCACGGCGGCCAGAACGAGGAGGTCGTGGCGACTAGGTTCACCGGCCCGGCCCCGGCCGGCCTCGCGGGTGTAGCTCAATGGCTAGAGCCCCTGCCTTCCAAGCAGGCAATGCGGGTTCGATTCCCGTCACCCGCTCCCACCCGTCCGATGTCAGCTGGTCCTGCCCCGGCCACCAACCCGAGACGTGCCCGATGAGTGGGGCGAGCGCGAGCGGGCCGGTGACGTGATGTCTCGCGAGACGGCCCCGCGGCTCTACGCCGAGGAGCACGCCGACGGACACGGAGCAACCGCCTGCTGAGGGTTTCCCACCGTTGGAGGTGGGCAGCGTGGCCGATTCCGCAACCCGTCGAGGAGGCCCCGTGGCCCACGCGTCGCCCACCGTCACCCTGAACAACGGGGTCGAGATCCCCCAGCTCGGGTTCGGCAGCTACCAGATCGAACCCGAGGACACGGCCCGGGCCGTCCGTGACGCGCTGGAGGTCGGCTACCGCCACATCGACACCGCGGAGATGTACGGCAACGAGGCCGAGGTGGGTGAAGCCGTCCGCGCCTCCGGGCTCGACCGCAGCGATGTGTTCGTCACCAGCAAGCTCGACAACGGGTCCCACGCCCGCGACGACGCCCTGGCCGCCTTCGACCGCACCTTGTCCGAGCTGGGCCTCGACCACGTCGACCTCTTCCTCATCCACTGGCCCCTCCCCCGGGAGGACCGCTACGTCGAGGCGTGGCAGGCGCTGGAGGAGGTCCACCGCTCGGGCCGGGCCCGGGCCATCGGCGTCTCCAACTTCGCTCCCCACCACCTGGAGCGCCTGGCCGAGGAGACCGACGTCGTCCCCGCCGTCAACCAGATCGAGGTGCACCCCTACCTCACCCAGGACGAGACGCGCGCCTACGGCGCCGAGCACGGCATCGCGACCGAGGCGTGGTCACCCATCGCCCAGGGCAAGGTGCTCGACGACCCCACCATCACCGAGGTGGCCGAGTCCCACGGGCGGAGCCCGGCGCAGGTCACGCTGCGTTGGCACCTGCAGCGGGGCGACATCGTGTTCCCGAAGTCGTCGCACCGGGAGCGGATGGAGGAGCACTTCGCGGTGTTCGACTTCGACCTCACCGACGACGAGGTGGCCCGGATCCGCAGCCTTGATCGCGACGGTCGCACCGGCGCCGCCCCCGACGAGATGGGCTGAAGGAGAAGGCGTCCGCCGGCAGAGGTCGAGGCAGGCTCAGACCGGGCGGGCTCAGCCTGGGCGGATTCCAGGCCGGGCGGGCGGTCAGGTGGAGCGGCTGAGCCAGCGGGTGCCCTTCTCGAGGCGGAGCCGCAGCTGGCTGACGGTGGCTTCGGTGACCCGGGAGACGCCGGCGATGCGGTTGAGCTCGCGGTTCACCTGGGCGTGGGACCAACCCGTGGAGCGCACCAGGTCCCGGGCCAGCTCGGCGTTGAGGTCGCGCAGGCGCTTCTTGTCGTCGCCGCGGGTGAGACCGGCATCCAGGGGATCGTTCAGGCCTCGGCCGGGCACCACGCCGGCGAGCGGGGGCGGTGGGGCCAGCTCGAGGTCGAAGCCCGGACCGTCGCCGTCGTCGTCATCGGTGCCGACATCCTCCGCGTCGGCCGGGCCCTCGCCCTCGGTCGCGACCGCCGAGATCACCGCGAAGAGCGACAGCTGCTCCTCCTCGACCCCGGCGGGATCGAGCGCCCCCGGGTCGTCGAGGCCGTTCCGCTCCGTCGGTCGCTCGCGCCGGGCAAGGGAGTGGCGCCGCTGCTCGGCGATGCCGGCGGCGAGGCGGCGCAGCCGGGGGTCGTCGGGGATGAACAACCACGACTTCTGGCGGGGCACCCCGCGGGTCCAGCGCACGAGGCGGCCGACGGCCTGGCGGAAGAACAGCTCGGTCGAGGTGGTGGTGGCATAGACACCCACCCGCAGCCGGGGGATGTCGACCCCCTCGGACACCATGCGCACCGCGACCAGCCACGGCTGGCGGCCGGCGGCGAAGGCGGCGATGTGCATCGACGCCCTCGGGTCATCCGAGGTGACCACGGCGGCCCGGGTGCCGAAGCGGCTGCGCAGCAGCTCACCGATGCCCCGGGCGTGCTCCTGGTCGGTGGCGATCACCAGCCCTCCGGCGTCGGGCTGCTCGCGCCGGACCTCGACCAGCCGTTCGTTGGCGGCGCGCAGCACCGTCGGGAGCCACTCGCCCTCGAGCGACAGGGCCGTGCGCAGCCGCTGGCTGGAACGGGCGGCGTCGAGGTCGTCGTCGAAGCTCGCCCCCTGCTCGGTACCGTCGGGCGCCGACCACTCCATCTGCCCGCTGGTCCGGGGGAAGTACACGGGACGCACCACCCGACGATCGGCCAGGGCGTCGCCGTAGCCGTACTCGAAGTCCGGACGGGCCTCGTCGAGGTGGTAGTCGACGAACGGAATGGACCGCGTGTCGGAGCGGAACGGCGTGCCCGAGAGGGCCAGGCGCCGATCCGCGCCCTCGAAGGCGTGGCGGATCGCGTCGCCCCACGCCCGATCATCCGCCGCGTGGTGCAGCTCGTCGAAGATCACGAACGCCCCGTGGGCGGGGCCGCGCAGGGCCGCGGCGCTGGTGGCGACCTGCTGGTAGGTGGTGACGAGGCCGTGCATGTCGGGTGCCAGCGACCCGTCGGAGGCCGCCCATGACGGATCGAGGTGCAGCGCGAAGCGGGCCGCCGCGTGGGCCCACTGCTGCTTGAGGTGAGCCGTCGGGGCCACGACGACGAGGCGCCCGGGCCGCTCGGCCAGGCGGTGGCGGGCGGCGGTGAGGGCGAAGGTCGTCTTCCCGGCGCCGGGCGTGGCCACGGCGAGGAAGTCAGGCGTCGACGAGGCGATGAAGCGGTCGAGGGCGGTCTTCTGCCACGGTCGGAGTCGGATCGAGCGCGTCATGGGGGACCGACGAGTGTGCCACGCCCGGGCCTCCGGTCCGATCGGGGATCGGCGTTCACCCGGCCCTGCCCGACTACGCTCCGCCGACCGTCCCGCGCCCTTCGGAGGCCCGTGAGCACCGAGACCGCCCGCATCGAGATCGCCGCTCCCGCTGACGAGGTGTGGGGCCTGGTCGGCGAGTTCGGAGGGCTCGACACGTGGATGGCCGGGGTCGACAGCTGTGAGGTCGACGGCGACGTCCGCACCGTGGTGACCATGGGGATGAAGGTCCAGGAGCAGCTGGTGGCCCGCGACCCCGAGGCCCGGACCCTCACCTACTCGATCGTCGGGGAGGGGGCGCCCGTCGATGAGCACCGGGCCACCATCTCGGTGGCCGAGGCCGAGGAGGGCGCCAGCGTGGTGACGTGGGCCGTCACCGTGGTGCCGGTCGACGCCACCGGGATGTTCAAGGACATCTACCAGGGCGCCCTCGGGCACCTGAAGACCCACCTCGAGGGCTGACCCCGCGCCGTTCCCCAGCCGAAAGCCTCAGCCTCGCCGCCCGCCGAGAACCGCCCTCGAGATCGCGTCCCCGGTCAGGTCGGGGTGTCGGCGGCGACGGCTCGGGCCGCCCGGTCCTGGCGCGCTTGGAGCCGGCCCGCCAGGCCGTCGGAGCTGCGCGTGAGCACGGGGCCGGCGATCGCGGTGAGCAGCACGTAGCCGGCCGCCAGCGCCGCGAGCTCGGCGCCGAACGCGGCTGATGCTCCGAGCGCGGCGATGACGATGGAGAACTCGCCCCGCGCCACCAACACCGTGCCGGCGCGCAGCCGACCGGGCACCGCGACCCCATCGCGCGCCGCCGCGACCCAACCCGTCGCGATCTTGCCCGCCCCGGTGACCACGAGCAGGATCACCGCCGGCAGGGCAACCCCGAACAGGTCCGACGGATCGACCTGGAACGAGAAGAAGAGGAAGAACGCGGCCGCGAACAGGTCTCGCAGCGGCGAGACGAGCGCGGCGGCCCGGTCGCGGACCGGGTCCGACAGGGCGAGACCCACCAGGAACGCACCGATGGCAGCCGACACCTGGAGGCGCTGGGCGAGGCCCCCGACGAACAGGGTGAGGCCGAACACCGACAGCAGCAGCGCCTCGTCGGAACCGGGGGCCAGGAGGGCGCTGAGGTGATCACCCCAGCGCATCGACGCCAGCAGCACGACGGTGACCACGGCCAGGGCGACGCCGACGGTGACGGCAGTGGCCGCGGCGTCGCGCCCGGTGAGCAGGGCGGCGACGATCGGGAGGTACACCGCCATGGCGAGGTCCTCGAGCACGAGCAGGTTGAGCACCGCCGGTGTCTCGCGGTTGCCGAGGCGGCCGAGGTCGGTGAGCACCTTGGCGATCACCCCCGAGGAGCTGATCCAACACACCCCGCCGAGCAGCACCGCGCTGCGCACGTCCCAGCCCAGCACCAGCCCGCCGATGAGGCCCGGGGTGAAGCCGAGGACGGCATCGAGGGCGCCGGGCACGAGGCCGCGACGCAGCCCGGACCGCAGCTCGGCCGGCGTGTACTCGAGGCCGAGGGTGAGCAACAGCAGCAGCACCCCGATCTCTCCGGCGAGGGAGATGAAGTCGGCGCTGACCTCGAGCGGCACCAGTCCGCCCTCACCGAGCGCGAGGCCGACGAGCAGGTAGAGGGGGATGGCCGTGATCCGCCACCGGTGGGCGAGGCGGGCCAGCACGGCGAGCACCGTGATCACCGCACCGATCTCGATGAAGGCGATCGTGGCCTCGCCGCTCGACGCCGCGAGCACTCCGTTCACCCGTTGAGCAGGTGTTCGAGGACCGCAAGGCCCTCATCGGTGCCGACCGCCACCGCCGTCTCCCCGCCCACGAACCGGTACTCGGGACCCGGTGCAGGGATGGTCGTCTCGCCCATGATCACGGCCACGATCGAGGCGCCCGTGCGGGTGCGGAACTCACCTTCGGCGATGGTGCGGCCCACGAACGGCGAGCCTTCGGCCACCGGCAACCACTCGATGGCCAGTCCCTCGATCCGCTGCTGAACGGCGGTCAGCGCCTCGTTCACCTGCGAGGCGCCCAGCATCTCGGCCAGGGTTCGGGCGTCGTCAGTGTCGAGGGTGACCTGGGCGAGGCTCCGGTCGGGGTCGACGCGGTCGTAGACCACGACCTCCCGGCGGCCGGTGCGGTGGACCACCACGCCCACCGAGGTGCCGTTCGACGTGCGGAACTCGAGTCGCACGCCGACCCCGGGGAGCTGGGTCTCGGTCACCTCGGCCACCCGCACCTCCCCGACTCGACGACGTCCCGGAGCGTACCGCTGCGGCTGGGTCAACGGACGGGGGCTTGCGGAGATGAGGCGCTCACGGCGCGGGCCTCGGGTGCTGGCGACGGGAGTCGTCGAGAGGGATGACCTCGATCTGGTCCGCGAGGCGTTCGATGGAGGCGCGCTCACCGGAGGCCAGGCCCCGTCGGGTCACGTTGAGTGCGCCGGCGGCGGCGCCCACCTGCAACGCCCGTCGATGGTCGCCTCCCGCGCCGATCGTGGCTGCGAAGGCAGCCGTGAAGGAGTCTCCCGCTCCTCGGGCGTCGACGGCTTCGAAGTTCGGCGCCTCCACGAGCCAGAACCCGTCGTGCAGCAGCGCGACGGTCGGGTCGGAGGACCTGGTGATGACAACGGACCCAGCGCCACTGTCGACCATGGCGCTCATGACGGCGCAGAGCTGATCCAGCGACGAACCCTCGGCCCGGCCATCGGTGACCAGGTCCTCGTGGCTCGCCTTCACCATGGCGACGCCGGCCTCGATCACCTCGTCGAGCGGGCGCCCACTGAGATCCGCGACGACCGGCGTCCCGGCGGCGGCCACATCGGAGGCCAACCGCCGGTACAGGCCCTCGGGCAGAGCGGTGGGCTCGTCGGGGCCGCCCAGCAGGCAGATCCGGCTCTCGAGGGCGGCGGAAAGCGTCCGGCCGTAGAGATCGTCGAGCTGGTGGCGGGTCGGTGCGGTGGCCGCCATCTGGGCGACCTCGTGTCGCTCCCCGGAGCGTCGGTCGTGGATGTACACGCCGTTGGTGCCAGCCGAGAGGTGATCGCTCGCCGTCACCGACGAGTCGGTGACGAGGCTGCGGAGCACTGCGCCGACCTCGCCGGCGAAGTGGCCGCAGAGCGACACGGTGAACCCCATCTCCCGAAGCATCCGTGCCTGCCACACTCCCTGGCCTCCGGCGTGGAGGTGAATCTCGTCGCCGCCGGGCTCGGGTTCCACCGTGATCGTGAGTCGAGGGGTCGGCGTGAACACCGTGGCCCGGAGGACGGTGTGTTCGTCATCGGTCAAGGCGTCACGATCCTTCAACTGTCGATCTGACACGGACAACGGCTCCGCTGCTGACCGGGCGACGAGGAGGCAAACAGGCCGTCGGGCCCATCGTTGTCGCCCGCCGTGGCGCCGGCAAAGGCGTCCACGAGTCGCTGACAGCCTCCGTCCGACGTCCACGCCGCACCGCTTCGGGGATCATTGCGTCGAGCGCACCGCCGCGGGCAGGGGCACCTCTGTGGCCGATGATCGTCCGATCCGCCGTCCGGGCCCCGGTCAGGAGCGTCGGCCTGACGTGGCCCTCATCGGGCTGATGGGCGCGGGGAAGTCGACGACGGGTCGCGCTGTGGCCCGCCGGCTCGGGGCCGACTTCGTCGACACCGATGATCTGATCGAGGCGCGCACGGGCCGAACGCTGCGCGACCTCTGGCAGGAAGGCGGCGAAGAGGCCTACCGGCCCATGGAGCGACGAGCAGTCCTCGACGCACTGTCCCGCCCGACGCCGGTTGTGCTGGCGACCCCAGGAGGCGTGGCCGTCGACGACGAGATGGCCGCCGGGGTCGAGGGCCCGAACGTCGTCACCATCTACCTCAGGGCCTCAGCCACCACGCTGGCAGCGCGCACAGGTGGCGGGCGCCAGCGGCGCCCCATCCTCGGCGATGACCCGGAAGCGACGCTGCAACGCCTGCTCTCCCAGCGCGAGGAGCGCTACATCGAGCTGGCGGACGCCGTCGTGGACAGCGACGGTCGCACACCCACCGGCGTGGTCACCGCCGTCCTCCGAGCCCTCCACCCATGGTGGCCCTCCGGCGACGACGAGCCGGACCCGCCCCATCCAGGGTCCATGTCTCGGTGACGCCGAGCGATCCGTGATCGCGGCCCGTCGACCGGCCGGCTGTCAGAGGCGTCGGTTGGCTTCGGCCGCCATGAGGAGCATCCCGCCGTCGACGACGAACGACGCACCGGTCGTGTAGCCGCTGTCGGGCGAGGCGAGGTGCGCGACGAGGGCGGCCACCTCGCGGGCGTCGCCCGGGCGCCCCAGCGGGATGCCGGGACGCTCGATCCTCGTCGGCTCCACGTCTTCGTTGCCCGTCATGGGCGTGGCGATCTCGCCCGGGGCGACCGCGTTCACCGTGATGCCGTGCTCGGCCAGCTCGAGGGCCATCACCTTGGTGAGCAGCCCCAGCCCGCCCTTCGCAGCGCAGTAGGCCGCGGATCCACGGAGGGGGACGTGCTCGTGCACCGAGGTCACGTTGATGATCCGTCCGGCCACGCCGGCCTCCACCATGAGTCGGGCGGCCGCCTGGGCGCAGGTGAAGGCGCCCGTCAGGTCGACATCTAGGACGTGGCGCCACTCGTCGAGCTCCTGGTCGAGGAACGGGGTGGAAGCCCCGGTGCCGGCCACGTTGACCAGGACCTCGAGGCCGCCGAGGGCGTCGTTCAGGGCGACGACCACCGCGGCGCCGGAGCGCACGTCGGACAGGTCGAGGTGGCGCACCGCGGCCCGGGCACCGGCGGCCCTGGCCTCTTCGGCGGTGGTCTGTGCCCCTGGCTCGTCGTCGTGCCAGGTGATCCCCACGTCGTAGCCCGAGCGCGCCAGCGCGACCGCCGCCGCCCGCCCGATGCCGGAGTCGCTTCCGGTCACGACGGCCACCCGTCGTTCTCCTGTCGTCTGGGCCACGTCCTACCTCCCGCCCCGTTCGTACGCCTCGTAGGTGAGCAGGACGTGGGCGGGCCGCCCCCGGTCGGTGATGTACACCGGTCCCCGTTCGGCCGCCTTCTTGGCGCCACTGGCGTCCTGGTTGAACTGTCGGCTGCTCATCTGCGCCATCCTCAGCGGTCTCCATGAAGTAGTGATGTTGCTACTTCAGACCGCAACAGGCGATCCCGCAACGACGCGGCCTGCATCAATGCCCGGGTTCTGGTAGCGCCTCCGGCAGGGTTCGAACCTGCGACCGTCGGATTAGAAGTCCGGTGCTCTATCCAGCTGAGCTACGGAGGCGGGCGGAGATCATCGTAGGACCGGCCCGTCGGCCGAGGTGCGGGGTTCGCCCGCGGGCCGGGCCGGCGTGAGTGATGAGAGCAGTCACCGCGACGGTGCCCCGCCACAGGGGCAGGGCACCGTCAGTGCGGGACACGATCGACTCGGCGACACACCACGAACCGACGCGCCCACCGTGTCCTCGGCGAGACGTTCGGCACCTTCCCCGGGGCGGGATTGGTCTCTGCCCCGATGAGCGCGACGGCGACCGAGCGGGGCGCCACGCGCACTTGCCGGTCAGGTGAGACGGACCACGCGGGGACGCACGGCGCGAACGGCCTCCTGGGCGATCAGCACCACGAAGAACTGCCCGACCGCCACCCCGGCGATCGTGGCGCCGCCGGCGGTTCCGTGGTGGTAGCTGATCAACAGGCCGACGACGACGCTCGTCGCGCCCAGGGCGACCGCCACCACCATCATCAGCGGCACCCGGCGCACGACGAGCCCGGCGGTGGCAGGCGGACCGATCAGCAGGCCGAACACCAGCAGGGTGCCGATGGCGTCGAAGGAGGCGACGATGGCCACCGCCAGCAGGGCCAGCAACACCGTGTGGGCGAGCGCCGGGCGCATCCCGAGGGTGCGGGCCTTGTCCTGGTTGAAGGCGAGGGCCAGGAACGGTCGGTGGAGGACGACGGAGACCACCACCACCACGGCGGCCGCGAGGGCCTGGCCCCGGATGACGCTGGTGGTGACCCCGAGGATGTCGCCGAAGAGCAGCGAGGTCACATCGGCGGTGAAGGTGGTCGACCGCGAGATGATGACGATGCCGAGCGCCAGCATCCCGACGAAGAGGAGCCCGATGCCCACGTCCTCGCGCACGCGGGCCCGGCGGCCGACGGCGGTCACCGCTCCGCTCATCACCAGCGCACTGGTGAGGGCCCCGACGGTGGGGCTGAAGCCCCAGAGCACGGCCAGGGCCAGCCCGGGGATCACCCCGTGGGCCAGCGCGTCGCCGAGGAAGGTGAGGCCCCGCAGTACGATCCAGGTGCCCACCACGGCCGAGGCCACGCTGGCGATGAGCCCGGCCAGCAGGGCCCGCTGCATGAACTCGGGAGCGAAGGCCTCGGTGATCCACGTGAGGTTCACGGTCAACCCGGCCCGGACCGATGCGCGCCCTCACCCTCGACCTCGTGTCGAGGGTGACCGTGCCGGACCTTTCCGGCGAGCCGCAGCGTGGTCAGTCGGGGGGTGGGCATGGGCGAGGGAACAAGGTGTGTCCGAGTGCGGGCGGCGGGACATCGGACCGGGAGCCGAGCCGAGCCGATGAGCCCGGTCACGACGCAGCCCGAGCCGGGTAGCGTGGCGACGCTACCGAGGATCATTCTCATTCGCAACGCCGCCATGACCCCGCACCCTCCCCCTGCCCTCCGTGCCGCCGGCCTGTCGCTCGCCTACGGCCCTCACCTCGCCCTCGCCGAGGCATCGTTCTCCGTTCCCGAGGGCGCCCTCGCCGCCCTGATCGGACCGAACGGATCGGGCAAGTCGTCGCTGCTGCGAGCCGTAGCGGGTCTCCTCCCATCCCGCACCGGCACCCTGGAGGTGCCCGCTCGTGATCGCCGCGGCGGGGTCAGCCTGGTGCTCCAGACCACCGATGTCGATGCCTCGCTACCCATCACCGTCACCGAAGCGGTGGCCATGGGTCGCTACCCGCGGCGCGGCGTTCTCGGCCGCTTCCGCGCCGCGGACCGTCGCTCTGTGGCCGGCGCCCTCGAACGGATGGACATCGCGGACCTGGCCCGCCGCCAGCTGCACGAGCTCTCCGGCGGCCAGCGCCAGCGGGTGCTCGTGGCCCAGGGCCTGGCCCAGGAGGCCGATCTGCTGCTGCTCGACGAGCCCGTCACCGGCCTCGACGTCGTGTCGCGCGGCTTGATCGACACCGCCGTCGACGTCGAGCGGGCCGCCGGTCGCACCGTCGTGCTCTCGACCCACGACCTCGCCGATGCCCGGCGGGCCGACGTGGTGCTGCTGCTCGCGACCCGGGTCGTTGCCGTCGGCCCCCCGGAAGAGGTGCTCACCGACGAACCCCTGCGCGAGGCCTACGGCGGGCGGCTCGTGCCACTGGGCGACGGCCTCGTCCTTATCGACGACCCGCACCACGACCACGGCCCCGGCCACCACGACGAGGCCCACGACCACCACACGGGGCCCGTCGGCCTGAGGTGACGAGGAGACCAAGGTGCCGGAAACCCCCGCCAACGCGCGCGAGCCCATCCGGCATCTCTGGACGATTCGCCGCGACGCCGCCGTCGACCGCGCCCTCGAGCGGCGCAATACCGTCACCCTCAAGGGCGCAGACCGCGCGACCCTCGACGTTCAAGGTCTCCTCTCGGTCGACCGAAAGGGATCGGACGCCGGCTCGGCGAACCACGGGTCGTCCCGCACCATGCGCGTCCGCCGCCACCTCGCGTGGCAGCCGGGTTGGAAGGT
>NZ_DATLXO010000009.1:0-15987 GCF_035575815.1 Iamia sp. | reverse complement strand
GTGGCCAACGTGGTGGTGTTCCTGGCCAGCCCGTACTCGAGCTTCATGACCGGCGAGGTCGTCGCCGTGTCGTCCCAGCACCCGTGAGGGCAGAGCGGTGACCGCCGCGCCGACCGTCCTCGACGGGCTGGACGACGTCCGCGCCGCCGTGGGGCGCGACCTCGGCACCACCGCTTGGATCGAAGTGACCGTTCGCAGCGTCGAGCTGTTCACCCGGGCCACGAGCGCCGAGGGTCCACGCGATGGCGGGATCCCCGTCGTGCCCCCGGAGATGGTGTTGGCGCTGACCAACCTCTTCCTGCCGCAGCTCGTGGTCGTCGAGGGCGTGTCGGCCGGGGTGAACTACGGCACCGAGCAGGTGCGCTACGGCGCTGCGCTGCCGGTCGCGTCGCGAGTGCGGGCCCGGGCCGAGCTGACGGCGGCCGACGAGGTGCCCGGCGGGGTGCAGACCACAATTCGCATCACCGTCGAGGCTGAGGGCACGGCCGAGGCGGTGTGCGTGGTCGACTCGCTCAGCCGCTGGCTCGCCTGACGACCTCCGCGGGATAGGTCAGACGGGTTCCAGGGTGCGCCCCGGCGTGACCCCTTGGCGGAGATCGTCAGGATCTTGTCATTGCTGCCGGGCCCGCCGAGACGCAGGATGGAGACATGCGTGAACCCCGCACGGTCGTCGTGGTCGCCTTCGACGACTTCCAGCTGCTCGACCTTGCCGGGCCCGTCGAGGTGTTCGAGACGGCGAACCGCCTCGGCGGCGAGCCCTGCTACCGCCGAACCCTTGTCACCCCGAACGGTCGCCGCGTCCGCTCGTCGAGCGGCGTCGCGGTCGCCGCCGACGCGTCGATCACCGCGCTGGCCACGGCGACGGCGCCGATCGACACGCTCGTGGTGGTCGGGGGCCTCGGCGCGCGCCTGGGCGCGCAAGACGACGCCTTCCTCTCCAGCATCGCTGCCCTTGCCTCTCGCGCTCGGCGGATCACGTCGGTGTGCACCGGCGCGCTGGTGCTGGCTGCGGCCGGCTTGCTCGACGGCTACCGGGCGACGACGCACTGGGCATCGAGCGACGAGCTGGCCGCATCGCACCCGACCGTCGAGGTGCTCGCCGACCGGATCTACGTGCACGACCGGGATCGCTGGACCTCAGCCGGTGTCACCGCCGGCATCGACCTCGCCCTCGCGCTCATCGAGGACGACCACGGGGCTGCGCTCGCGCACCAGGTGGCCGGCTGGCTGGTGGTCTTCACCCGCCGGCCCGGGGGTCAGGCGCAGTTTAGCGCCCAGCTGCGCGCCGAGCCCGCGCCCACGCCGTCGATCCGGGAGCTGCAGCTGTGGCTGCCCGACCACCTCGCCGAAGACCTCACCGTCGCCCGCCTCGCGGAGCGCGCCAGCATGAGCGAGCGTAGCTTCGCTCGAGCCTTCCGCGCCGAGACGGGGACCACGCCGGCGGCGCACGTGGAGGAGCTCCGAGTCGAGGCCGCTCGCCGACTGCTCGAGGGGACCGACCTCACCGTCGCCGCGGTCGCCACGCGCGTCGGGCTGAAACACGCCGAGACCCTGCATCGAGCCGTCGCCCGCCGCCTCGGCACCACCCCCGATCGATACCGACAGCACTTCGCCCGCCGGGCGTCATGACCCAAGGAGAAACCATGCAGATCGCCATCGGCCTCTACCCCGGCTTCACCGCCCTCGACGCCATCGGTCCCTACCAGGTGCTCACCCTCGCTCCCGACGCTGAGGTCGTGCTGTGCGCGGCGCAGAAGGGCGACCTCGTCGACGACAACGGGCTCCTGCACCTCGACATCACCCACACGTTCGACGAGGTCGCGAGGCCCGATGTGGTCGTGGTGCCCGGCGGGATCGTCACCAGACGCCTCGCCCGTGACCGCGACCCCATCGTCGACTGGATCGCCGGTGCCCACCCGCACTCCACGTACACGACCTCGGTCTGCACCGGGGCCTTGCTGCTCGGCGCCGCCGGCATCCTCGATGGGCTCGACGCGACCACGCATTGGTGCGCCTACGACGAGCTCGCCGACTACGGCGCCACGCCCACCGAGCGACGCGTGGTTCACGAGGGCAAGGTGTGGACCGCGGCCGGCGTGTCGGCCGGCATCGACCTCGCGCTCACGCTCGTGGCCGACATGCACGGCGAGGAGGTCGCCCAGGCCATCCAGCTCGCCATCGAGTACGACCCCCAGCCGCCCTTCGATTCTGGTGCCCCCTCGAAGGCCCCAGCCGAGATCCTCAACCTCGTCCGCGCCATAACGCAGGCCAAGGTGGCCGCTGTCCTCGCCTGACGCGCGCATGTGCGACTCAGATCAACGAGCGGTTCCCCCGAGATCCGATTGTCGACGACCTCAGCGAGCGAGCAGCACCGAGGAGCCGTGGCCGAAGAGGCCCTGGTTGGCGGTGACACCGGTGCGGGCGCCGTCGACCTGGCGGGCGCCGGCCTGGCCGCGGAGCTGCCAGGTGACCTCGCAGACCTGGGCCAGGGCCTGGGCCGGCACGGCCTCGCCGAAGCTGGCCAGGCCCCCCGACGCGTTGACCGGGATGCGCCCACCGATCTCCGTGGCGCCGTCGCGCAGGAGCTTCTCGGCCTCGCCGGGCCCGCACAGGCCGATGTCCTCGTACCAGTCGAGCTCCATGGCCGTGGAGAGGTCGTAGACCTCGGCGAGCGACAGGTCCTCGGGGCCGATGCCGGACTCCTCGTAGCAGGCGTGGGCGATGGAGGCCTTGAAGTGGGCGTCGGGCGCAGGGACGGCGGCGGCCGAGTCCGCCGCGATGTCGGGCAGGTCGGGGACGACGTTGGGGTACGTCGGCGTCACCGTCGAGATGGCCCGGATCGTGACCGCGTCGTGGCCGAGGCGGCGCGCTGCGGACTCCGACGCGAGCACCACCGCGGCGGCGCCGTCGGAGGTGGCGCAGATCTCCAGCAGCCGCAGGGGCGAGGCGACCATCGGGCTGGCGAGCACCTCGTCGACGGTGATCTCCTTGCGGTACCGGGCGTTGGGGTTGGCCAGACCGTGGCTGGCGTTCTTGACCTTGATGCGAGCGAAGTCCTCGTCGGTGGCGCCCCAGAGATCCATCCGGCGTCGGGCGTAGAGCGCGAAGTAGGTGGGGTTGGTCGCGCCGAGGAGGCGGAACCGGAGCCAGTCGGGGTCCTCGGGGCGGTCACCGGCGTTGGGGGCGAGGAAGCCCTTGGGCGTGGTGTCGGCACCTACCACGAGGGCCAGGTCCGAGAGGCCGCTGAGGATGCGGGTGCGGGCGGCCTCGAGGGCGGTGGACCCCGACGCGCAGGCGGCGTAGCACGACGCCACCCGGGTGCCGTTCCAGCCGAGGGCCTGGGCGAAGGTCGCGCCCGACACGTAGCCGGGGTAGCCGTTGCGCATGGTGTCGGCGCCGGCGACGAAGTCGATGTCGGTCCAGTCGACGCCCGCATCGGCCAGGGCATCACGGGCGGCGACGCGGCCGTACTCGACGAAGCTGCGGCCCCACTTGCCCCACGGGTGCAGGCCTACGCCGAGGACAGCGACCGGGGCTGGGGCGGGACGCGGCGAGGTGTCGTTCATTCTGGGCCTCCCACGGGCTGCCACTTGAAGATCTGGTGCTCGGCCTCGTCGTCGGTGAACAGCGTGTCGATCACGACCTCGACCTCCTGGCCGATGCGCAGGTCGTCGATCGATGTCCCCGCCACGACCTGGCCGAGCACGATGATCTTCTCGACGGGCAGCTCGACCGCCGCGATGCAGAACGCCACGTGCTCGGCCCCGGGCACCACGTAGGGCGGCGGCGGTTGGTAGCGGGCGTCGGTGTAGGACCAGATGCGACCCCGCCGCGAGAGCGGCGTCGGCTCCAGCACGTCGCTGGTGCAGGCGGGGTTGGGGCATCCGAGGGCCGGGCGCGGGAAGGCCACGGTGCCGCACTCGACGCAGCGGTGGCCGATCAGGGCCGGCTCGGGCTCGGTGGTGAACCAGCCGTCGGCACCGAGGGCCGGCATGGGGGCAGGGAGGGGCAACGGGCGGGCTCCAGAAACGGGTACCTGACGGATCGTCAGGAACTGAACCCTACCGAGGGCGCCGGCGTCCGCGTGAGTCGACGGGGGGCCGCTGGGTAGCGTGGTTCGCCATGGCTCTGCGGATCGTTCCCTCGTGACCGAGCCGCCCCCCGTTCCCGGCGGTCCCTTGCCGGCGATCCCCGGCGTCGATCGCCTGGTCGCCATCGGCAAGGGCGGCTTCGGCGTGGTCTACCGCGGCCGCCAGGGCGAGTTCGGGCGCGACGTGGCGGTCAAGGTCCTGCTCGCCCACGGCGCCGACGAGCGGGCGGTCGAGCTCTGGGGACGCGAGATCACCGCCATGGGACGGCTCTCCAACCACCCCAACATCGTCGCCGTCTACTCCGCCGGGGTGACCAACGACGGCCACCCCTACCTGCTCATGCCCTTCGTGGGCGGGGGGTCGCTGCACGAGCGCCTGCGCGACCAGGGTCCGCTCCCGGGCGACGACGTGGTGCGGGTGGGCGTCCGGCTGGCCGGTGGGCTCGCCGCGGCCCACGACGCCGGCGTGCTCCACCGTGACGTGAAGCCGGCCAACGTGTTGATGTCGGAGTACGGAGAGCCACAGCTGAGCGACTTCGGCATCGCCCGTCTCGTCGACGCAGCCACCACGACCACCGGCTCGGTGCGGGCCACCATCGGC
The DNA here is from genome assembly GCF_035575815.1 of Iamia sp. Classification (NCBI taxonomy): domain Bacteria; kingdom Bacillati; phylum Actinomycetota; class Acidimicrobiia; order Acidimicrobiales; family Iamiaceae; genus Iamia; species Iamia sp. The sequence continues at coordinate 11,296 of NZ_DATLXO010000009.1, read as the reverse complement.
TACGCCGCCCCGGAGGTCCTCTCGGGCGAGACGGCTTCGCCGGCCTCAGACGTCTACGGGCTGGGGGCCACCCTCCATGCGGCCCTCGCCGGCCGAGCCCCGTTCGCGGGGCCCGGCGACGAGCCCTTCGCGGCTCGCATCGGACGGGTGATGACCCAGCCCCCGCCCGACCTGCGGGCCCTCGGTGTGGCTCCCGGCCTGGCCGAGGTGATCGAGGCGGCCCTGGCCAAGGATCCGGCCGACCGTCCCCAGTCGGCCGACGAGCTGCGGCGACGGCTGGTTGCCGTTGACAGCACCGCCGCCAAGGGTGGCGGCGCGTCGGTCGGTCCCGCCTCCGTGCTCGGGGCCGCCGCCCTCGGAGCGGCTGCGGCGGCCGACCCCGGCGAGGCCGAGTCTGACTCGCCGACATCCGTGTACGCCGCGGCCCCGGCCCCGGCACCGTCGACCCCGGCACCGTCGACCCCGGCACCGTCGACTTCGGCACCGTCGACGGCGGTCGCGGATCCGGTACCGACACCGCCCGACGACGAGCGCCCCGCGGGCCGCCGGCGCGGGGCCACCCTCGCGCTCGCCGTGGTCGCCCTCTTCCTCTTCTCCGGCCTGGGGGTCTGGGCCCTCACCCGCTCGTCGGGCGACGACGAGGGGGATCGCGTCAACGCTGACACGACCGAGGCGACGACGACTGAGGCTCCCGATGAGCCCACGACGACCGACGCGCCCGACGAGCCCACGACGACCGAGGCCCCCGACGAGCCCACGACGACCGAAGCCCCGGCGCCCCCCGAGCCGCCCCCGCCACCGGAGCCCGATGCCGACGACGAGAGCTCCGACGACGATGACGACTCCGACGACGACGACGAGCCCAGCGGGGGTGAGCTGCGCGACGCGGTCACTGACTACTACGCGCTCGTCGACGGGGGTGACCTGCGGGCGGCCCACGCGCAGCTGTCACCCGGGTTCCAGGGCCGTCAGCCCTTCGGCGACTACCAGAGGTTCTGGAGCTCCATCGAGTCGGTGACCGTCCAGGGCCGGAGCGAGGCCGATGTCGAGGCCATGACCGTCGCCACCCGCCTGCGCTACGTGCGCACCGACGGCAGCCGGAGCGACGAGAACGTCCTGGTGACCTTCATCGAAGGCCCCGAGGGCACCCTCCTGATCGATCAGTACCAGACCGGCGTGGCCGGCTGACCGACCCTCTCAGGCGGTCGGTCGACCCGTGCCGGTCAGCTGCCGTCCGCCTCGCACCACGTCCCGTCGCACACGTCGACGACGGTGCCGCCGGGCTTCAGGAACTCGCTGATCTGCACCCGGGCATCGGGATCCTCCCGAGGGTCGCTGTGCGGGTCCTCGCCGGCGCGGTTGGGGAGGTTCTCGATCGGCGGTGCGGGCGTGCCGCTGTCCCAGTAGATGATGGCCGACCCGGCGTGGGGCCAGGTCTCGATGCGCGGAATGCCCCACAGCGGGGTCACGTCGGGCACCCGACCCTCGGCCAGCGGCGGGTCGTTGGTGCGCGCCCCGTAGGTGCGGGCCTGGACATCGGCGGCGATCTGCGCCACCTGGTGATCGCCGAAGGCCACCTGGAGGAGCACCTCGTTGGTGGGCGAGCCCGGCAGGGGATCGGTGGTCACGTGGTTGGCGTAGCCGTTGCCCTCACCCCGGTCCCACAGCATCTGAGTCATACCGATGATGGTGATGCGGTCGAGGGCGCTCGGGTACTTCGGCGCCATGATGGCGAAGAACGGGTCGAAGTCGACGCTGCGCTCGAGCAGGGTGCTGTAGTTGATGGCCGGCACGCCGAGGACGCCGCGGGTGATCTCGGTGCTCAGGGCGACGACGGCCCCACCCATGATGCCGCCCTGGCTGAGCCCGTAGTACGCCAGGCCGGTGGCGGGGTCGATGGCCGGGGCCCCCGCCGCGCCTTGGAACGCCGGGTCACTCACGAGCCCGTCCGGCAGGGTCATCAGCCGGCCCAGGACCTGGAAGTTGAGCAGGCCCTGCTGGTTGCGGTCGACCAGCTGCGGGAACCGGGAGAAGTCGCTGATGATGTTGACGGTGTTGGGCAGGTCGGACTCCGACATGCCGATGTAGTCGGTGCCGCAGAACACCATGTTGTGCTCGCGGGCGACGGCGCGGACGTAGCCCGAGTTGGCCTGGCCACCGGTGCCGAGCAGGCCGTGGCCGTAGAGGCTGGCGCGCGCCGGGGTGCTCCTTGCGGTGTCGGGGACGGTGCAGACGAACGGTGCGGTGGAGGTGCCGTTGGGCTCGGGCAGGTCGTCGGGGCCGTAGTTCAGGCGGGAACCGGGGGCGCCGCTGCCGGTCATGTAGCTCGGGACCTCGAACGTGCCCTCGACCCGGGTGGTGGCATCGTCGCGGGGCTCGACCTTGGTCACGGTGAAGTCAGCCGGCGTCTGCCCGGCGGTGCCGCCGAGGGCCTCGTCACGCATGTGCACCGCCCGTTCGGCCAGGTTGCGGGTGCTGGCGACGGTGAAGGACCAGGCCAGGTGCAGCGTGTCACGGTCGAGGCCGGCCTCGACGACCTCGTCGATGGCCACCTCGGTGGTGGCGCGCTCGTCGTTCACCCGGCGGCTGGCCGAGGGCACCTCGTCGCGGAAGATCTGGAAGCCCGACGGGGCGGGAACGGCTGCGCCCGACGCGTCGGACATCTCTCCGATGCCCACCGCGTAGGTGTGGCCGTCGAGCAGGTTGCGGGCCGGGCGGATCACCAACGCCCGATCTGCGTCGTCCTCCGCGTTGGCGTCGAGCTCGGCCCAGTGCGGCACGCGCTCGCCGGTGGCGGTGTCGACGAGGACGGTGGGTGCGTCGTCCTCGAGCGACGAGCCGATGTCGGTCAGCGGCGGGAGGCCGGACTGCTCGGGATCGATGCCGGCGTTGTGCACGAGGATGGCCGACCCGGGGCTGAAGCCGTCCTGGCGGTTCCACTCCGTGGGGTCGAAGGCGGGCCCGTCGACCGGGGCCGGCACCCACGGGGACTTGAGCACGACGCGCTTGCCGGTGTCGGTCGAGGGGTCGGGGAGGGTCAGCTGGTCGTTGGGGAACGGCAGCAGGCATCGGGTCCGGTCGAGGATGCTGCAGCCGTAGGTCCAGGCCTCGTTGCTGGCCAGGAGGTGACGGTCGACGTCGAGGATGCTCTCGCCCCGACGGATCCGCCCGACCCAGAACTCGCGCCCGGCGGCCTCCGCGCTCCGGGCCAGCAACCGGTCATAGGCGTCGTCGACCGTTGGGCGGAGACGGTCGAGGGAGAACACGAACCCCTTGGCGACGGTGCGGGCCCCGGCGTCGGCCGTCGGGCTGTCGCTGATCACCGCAAGCCAGTGGTCGAGCCCGGCCTGATCCGCGGTCCGGCCCAGCACGTCGGCGTAGAGGCCCCGGACGAAGGGCTCGGGTTCACCGCCCTGGCGAGCGCGGTACTCCTCTGACGCCAGCAGGTCGACGAGCAGCGCCTCGGGGGTGGTCCGACCGGCGCGGATCGCGGTGGTCGTGTCGTTCCGCTCGGCGGTGGTCGCGTCGCGCCCGAAGGTGTCGTAGACCGCGGCGATGTGGCCGCGCACCGACTCGAGCGACAGCACCATGTGACGGGCGAAGGTGCCCCGGCCGGTGGTGCCGTCGAGGCGATCACCCCAGTAGGTGAGTCCGGCGGCGTCGGCGTCGCGGCCGAGGACGGCCCGGTACGCCTCTCGCACGTAGCGCTCCGACGCCGGGCGCACCGGCGTGCCCGGCTCGCCGAAGCCCGGGGCAACGGGGGCCTGCGTCGTCGGGCGGCTCGTCGGCGCAGAGACGACCGGGGACGGCGCGGCCGCCAGCCCCGCCACCAGGACGGCGAGGGTGGCGAGCAGCACGAGCGGCCGGCGGCGCCGGCGGCTGGCTCGGTCGGGGCGTGCAGCAAGGGTGCCAGGCATGCGAATCCTTTCCTGTCGGCGACCCGCGACGCCGATGTGCAACGGCGGTCACACTACCCGGTCTTGACCCGGGGGTCAGGACGGCGACGGACGCCACCGTCGGGGCGGGGCGTCGGGCGTGGCCGTCACCCGGCGGTAGGGTCGGCGCCCGTGACCACGCGCCCCACCTACGACGTCGTCGGCATCGGCAACGCTCTCGTCGACGTGCTCAGCCACGAAGACCACGCCTTCATCGACGCCCACGACCTCACCAAGGGCGCCATGGTCCTGATCGACGACGACCGGGTCGACGAGATCTACTCGGCCATGGGCCACCGCACCGAGATGTCGGGCGGGTCCGCCGCCAACACGCTGGTGGGCGTGGCCTCCTTCGGCGGCCGGGCGGCCTACATCGGGCGGGTCCGCGACGACGAGCTGGGCGCGGTCTTCGCCCACGACATGGCCTCGCTCGGCGTCGACTTCGACTCGCCGCGCGCCGGCGAGGGCCCCGCCACCGGGCAATGCCTGATCGTGGTGACGCCCGACGCCCAGCGCACGATGAACACCTACCTCGGAGCTTCGTCGCAGCTCGGCCCCGACCACCTCGACCTCGACGTGGTCCGCGACGCCAAGGTGACGTTCCTCGAGGGCTACCTGTTCGACCGCGACGAGGCCAAGGCCGCCTACCGGGTCGCTGCCGAGGCCGCCCACGAGGCGGGTCGCGAGGTCGCCCTCACCCTCTCCGACGGCTTCTGCGTCGAACGCCACCGCGACGACTTCCTGGCCCTCGTCGACGGCGGGGTCGACATCCTGTTCGCCAACACCGACGAGATCACCCGGCTCTACGAGGTCGACGACTTCGAGGACGCGGTGGCCAAGGTGCGGGGCCGGTGCAAGATCGCGTGCCTCACCAAGGGCCGCCACGGTTCGGTCATCATCGCCGGCGACGCGACCCACGAGATCACTGTCCACCAGGTTCCCCGGGTCGTCGATACCACCGCCGCCGGTGACCTCTACGCCGCCGGCTTCCTCTACGGCTACACCCAGGACATGTCCCTCGACCAGTGCGGCCGGCTGGGCTCGATCGCCGCCGCCGCGGTGATCGGCCACACCGGGGCCCGGCCCGGGCTGTCACTGGCCCAGCTGGTGCACCTGCTCGACACGTAGGGAGGCCCATGACCGAGCCGGTCGAGGCCGAGGCCGAAGCGGTCGAGGCGCTCATCGCACGCGTGCGGGCCTGGGCCGACGACGACCCCCAGCCCAGCACGGCGCGGCACCTGCGCGAGCTGACGCACCTCGTCGAGGACGGGACCCCCGGCGAGGTTGCCCGGGCCACGGCTGAGCTGCGCGAGCTGTTCCGCGATGGCCTGGCCTTCGGCACCGCCGGCCTGCGCGGCGAGGTCGGCCCCGGCCCCAACCGGATGAACGTCGCCGTGGTCCGGCGGGCCGCGGCCGGCGTCGCCGCGTGGGTCCGGGCCTCGGGCTCCACCGAGGGCGGCGTCATCGTCGGTCGCGACGCCCGCCACGGCTCGGAGGCCTTCGTGGCCGAGACCGTCGAGGTGCTGACCGGGATCGGCCTCGACGTCCACATCCTCGGCGGCCCCGTCCCGACCCCTGTGCTCGCCTTCGCCGTGCGCCGCCACCGGGCCGCGGCCGGGATCATGGTGACCGCCAGCCACAACCCGGGCCGGGACAACGGCTACAAGGTCTACGACCGTGAGGGCCGCCAGATCGACAGCGACCAGGCCGCGGAGATCGCCACCGCCATGGCGGGCGCCGGTCGGGTCACCGACCTGCCCTCCGGCGGAGCCGGCAACCCGAAGGTCCACCCCGTCGGCCTCGACCTGGTCGACGAGTACGTCAGCGCCATCGCCGATGACGTGTTGGTCCGCCGGCACGACCGGGCCACCGTCCAGGTCGCCCACACCTCCCTGCACGGCGTGGGCGGGCCGGTGGTGCGCCAGGCCTGCCGGCATGTCGGCTTCGTCACCCTCCACGAGGTGCCCGAGCAGTCCGAGGCCGATCCCGACTTCCCGACCGTGGCCTTCCCCAACCCCGAGGAGCCCGGGGCCCTCGACCGCCTACGGACGCTGGCCGCCTACGTGAGCGCGGACGTGGCCCTGGCCAACGACCCCGACGCCGACCGCCTCGCCATGGCCGTCTGGGACCCAGCTCTCGGCGACCAGCGCGAGGCCTCGTCCTGGCGGAAGCTCACCGGTGACGAGCTGGGCTGGTTGCTGGCCGACCACCTCATCCGGCGCGGCGGGTTCCCGCCCCACGGCATCCTGGCCACCACCATCGTGTCCTCCACCCTTCTGCGCGCCCTCGCGGCAGAGGCGGGGGTGGGCTACGCCGAGACCCTCACCGGGTTCAAGTGGATCGTGCGGGCGTCGACGCCCGAGCACCCCTTGATCCTCGGCTACGAGGAGGCCCTCGGCTACTGCATCGGCGACCAGGTCCGCGACAAGGACGGCATCAGCGCCCTGCTGGTCGCGGCCGAGATGGTGAGCGACCTCGTCGAGCACGGACTCACGGTCCTCGACCGGCTCGACGACCTGGCCCGCCGCTTCGGGGTCCACGCCACGGGCCAGTGGTCGCTCCGCCTCGAGGGAGCCGACGGCGCGGCCCGCATCGCCGCGGCCATGGCTCGCCTTCGCGCCGCACCGCCGGCGACCATCGGACACCGCGTCGTGGCCGGGGTCAGCGACCTGGCCGACGGGGCACCGGGTCGGGGGCTGCCCCCGGCCGATGTGGTGGGCCTCGCCCTCCACGGGGCCCGGGTCGTGGTGCGCCCGAGCGGCACCGAGCCCAAGCTCAAGGGCTACGTCGAGGTGGTCGAGCCCGTCGACGAGGGTGGCGACCTGGCCGCGGCCCGGGTGACGGCCGCCGCCGGCCTCTCGGCCCTGATCGCGGCGCTGCCCGCCGCCCTCGGCCTCGCCTGAACGCAGCTCGGCGGCTACGCGGTGCCGAAGAGGCGGTCGCCGGCGTCGCCCAGGCCGGGGACGATGAAGGCACGCTCGTCCAGGTGGTCGTCGACCGAGGCGACGACCAGCTCGTCGACCAACCCCGACGCCTGGATGCGGGCCACGCCCTCGGGTGCGGCGAGCACGCACACCGCGCTCACCCGGCCCGGGTTGCGGCCCCGGAGGAGCCGGCAGGCGAAGGCGAGGGACCCCCCGGTGGCCAGCATCGGGTCGAGCACCAGCACGGGCCGGCCCTCCAGGTCGGCCGGCACGGAGTCCATGTAGGGCACCGGCTCGTGGGTCATCTCGTCGCGGGCCACGCCGATGAAGCCGGTGGGGGCATCGGGCAGCATGCGCAACACGCCCGGCAGCAGGCCGAGCCCGGCGCGGAGCACGGGCACGGTGAGCGGCATGGGGTCGATGCGAACCGCCCGGGTGTTCGTCATCGGTGTGGCGATGGCGACCTCGACGACGGGCAGCGTGCGGGTGGCCTCCACGACGAGGATCCCCGCCAGGTCGTCCATGGCCTGGCGGAACGCGGCCCGGTCGGTGGTCTCGTCCCGGAGGCGGCCGAGGGCCTGGGCGGCCAGCGGGTGGTCGACGACGGTGGTGTGCACTGTGCCAGTCTGGCCGCCAACCCCGACCCGAGGTGATCCGTGGCCCCCCGTCGTCGTCTGCTCGCCCTCCTCGCATCGGTGCTCCTGGTGCTGAGCTTCACGGCGTGCGGCGGCGGGTCCGACGACGACGCGGCCGACGGTGGCGGGGCCGGTCGATCGACCACCGGTGACACCGCCGCCTCCACCGATGACCCCGCGTCCACCGGGGGCGACGACGATGCGGCCGCGTCCTCCGACGGCGACGGCTCCGACGCGCCGCGGGAGGACCCCTACGACGGGTACTCCAGCGAGGTCTACGACGACGGTGCGGCGTGGATCTGCCGCCCCGACCTCGACGACGACGTGTGCCGTGACCTCGACGTCACCGAGATCGCCCCCGACGGCGCGCGCACGGTCGAGGAGCGGGAGCCGGCCGCCGATCCGCCTGTCGACTGCTTCTACGTCTACCCGACGGTCTCGTCGGACCCGGGCGTCAACAGCGACCGCGAGTTCGGTCCCGAGGATCCCGAAGCTCGCACCGTGGTGGCCCAGGCCGCGCAGTACGCCCGGTCGTGTCGGGTGTTCGCCCCGGTCTACCGCCAGGTGACCCTCGCCGGCTTGGGTTCGGGAAGCTTCGCCGAAGGCGGCCCGGTGGCCTACGAGGACGTGCTCGACGCCTGGAAGACCTACGTCTCGCAGTTCAGCGACGGGCGGGGTGTGGTGCTGATCGGCCACTCCCAGGGTGCGGGTCACCTCAGCCGTCTCCTCGCCGAGGAGGTCGACGGCGACCCTGCGGTCCGCGAGCGCCTGGTGGCGGCGCACCTCTTCGGCACCTCGGTGCAGGCACCCGAGGGCGCCGGGGTGGGCGGCACCTTCGACGCCATCGGGGCGTGCTCGGCCCCCGACGATGTCGGCTGCCTCGTGACGTGGTCGAGCTATCCCGCGACGGCCCCGCCGGTGGAGAACGCCATCTTCGGGGGCGCCGGGGACGAGGGTCAACGGTCCCTGTGCGTCGACGCCGTGGCCCTGCTGGGCCGCGAGCACGCCACCGCCATCGCCCCGACCCAGGCCCCGCTGGTGGGCGGCATCGAGGGCACCGACGACCTCGAGACCCAGTTCGTCGCCCTGCCCGACGCGCTCGACGTGACCTGCGAGTCCACCGACGGCTACGACTACCTGGCGGTGGGCATCGCCGACGAGGCCGATCCCCGGCCCGTCGCCGGCCTGGTCACCGAGACGCTCGGCCCCACGTGGGGCCTGCACCTCGTCGACATGACCGTCGCCCTCGACGACCTCGTCGAGCTGGCCGCCCGCCAGGGCGCCGCCTTCGTCGGAGGAGGAGGAGGAGGAGGAGGAGGAGGAGGAGCCGACGGGGGCACGGCCTCAGCCGGCGAGGCTGACGCCCAGACCCGACGCCCGCAGCGCCGCGTACCCGGGCTTGATGCGCTCGTTGATGATGCGGAGGCGCTTGTCGAAGGGCCAGAAGGCCGACTTCATGGCGTTGAGCGTGAGCCACTCGAGGTCGTCCCAGCCGTAGCCGAAGGCGTCGACGAGGTGGGACATCTCCTCGGTCATCGAGGTGCCGCTCATCAGGCGGTTGTCGGTGTTGACGGTGACCCGGAAGCGCAGACGCCGCAGCAGACCGATGGGGTGCTCGGCGATCGTGTCGCACACGCCGGTGTTCACGTTCGACGTCGGGCACATCTCGAGCGGCACCCGGCGGTCGCGGATGAACGACGCGAGTTGGCCCAGCCGCACGCCGTCGTCGGTGACGGTGATGTCGTCGATGATGCGCACGCCGTGACCCAGGCGCTCGGCCCCGCAGATCTGCACCGCCTCCCAGATCGACGGCAGCCCGAAGGCCTCGCCGGCGTGGATCGTGATGTGGAAGTTCCCCTCGGCGACGGTGCGGAAGGCATCGAGGTGGCGGGTCGGGGGGTTGCCGGCCTCGCTGCCGGCGATGTCGAAGCCGACGACCCCGTCGTCGCGGTGGCGCAGGGCGGCCTCGGCCACCTCCTTGGAGTTGGCGGCGTGGCGCATGGCGGTGACGAGCAGGCCGATCTCGATGCGGCCGTCCGCGGCGCCCTGGCCGAAGCCCTCGAGCATGGCCGCGATGGCGTCGTCGAGGGTGAGGCCCCGCTCCAGGCACAGCTCGGGGGCCATTCGGACCTCGGCGTAGACGACGCCGTCGTCGGCGAGGTCCTCGGCGCACTCCCGGGCCACCCGGATGATGGCGTCGCGCTCCTGCATGACCCCGACGGTGTGCTCGAAGGTGTCGAGGTACAGCACCAGGTCACGTCGGTCGGCCCCTTGGGTGAACCAGCGGGACAGCTCGTCGATGTCGGTGGTGGGCAGGCCGTCGTAGCCGTGCTCCGCCGCCAGCTCGATCACCGTGGCGGGCCGCAGACCCCCGTCGAGGTGATCGTGCAGCAACACCTTGGGCGCCCGGCGGATCTGCTCGACGGTGGGTCGCTCGTCCATGGTCGGAGGGTAGCGGTGCCCCCCTCCGGTCGGCTCAGGTGCAGCCCTCCATGAACACCTGGACGCCGTAGTAGCGGTCACCGCTCCTGGTGACCCCGACGCCGATGTGGTCCCACCGGAGGTCGAGGATGTTGGCTCGGTGGCCGGCCGAGGCCATCCACGCGCGGTGCAGGCCGTCGACGCTGCTCGCGGCGGCGACGTTCTCACCCAGCGCCCGGCGGCAGCTCGGGGTGCCGTCGGTCAGAGTCGAGTGTGAGACGCGCCCCTCGCGGGCCATCTCGTCGGCCCACGCCTGGGCCTTGGTGCTCAGCGTGGCGTGGTTCGGGAGCGTTGCGCGGCCCTGGGCGGCTCGGTCCCGGTTGACGAGATCGACCATCCGCTGCTGACCGCCGGAGAGGCACGCCGTGAGGACGAGGGCGAGCGCCACGGCTACGAGGCCGACCAGGGCGCGGGATCGAGCGGTTCGTGTCGGCATGTGGGCCGAGGCTTGCGCAGATCGACCACCGCGTCCAGCACCGGTCTGACCGCAGGTCGCGACGCCACCGTCGGGGGCCATCGACCTCATGGATGCCGGGTGCTGGTGAGCTGGGCCCGTCGGAGCATCTAGAAGGCCTGCCCCGAAGACTCAGCCCCTCCGTCGCGATCGGCCGCCCTGAGAAAGCTGTGTCCGGCGATGCCCTGCCCGAGGGCGGCGCCGCGAGACGCCGCGACGGCTACGGTGCGTGGGGGGCGAGACAACGGGGAGAACCCTTCACATGAGCGATCAGCGGCACGCGGCCGGTTGGTTCCCGGCGCCGGACCGACCCGGTCAGCAGCGGTACTGGGACGGAAGCCAGTGGACCGACCACTACGCACCCCAGGCACCTCAGGCACCCCAGGGAGCGCATGCGCTGCAACAGCAGCCGAAGAAGGGCGGCGCCATGAAGGTGCTCATCCCCCTCGTTGCCTGCCTCGCTCTGGCCCTCATCGCCGTGGTCGCGGTCGTTGCTGTGAGCGGAGGAGACGACGAGGAGACGACCTCTGAAGGTCCCAGCGCGACGGAAGCCGGCGATGCCACCCCGGCAGACGGTGACGAAGAGCCAGCGGCCGAAGGCGAGGACACCCATGAGGTGGGCGAGACCGCCACCACCGGCGACCTCGAGGTCACGGTAGATACCGTCGAGGACCCGTGGGAGCCGACCAACGAGTTCGACACTCCGGCCGAGGGGCAGCGGTACGTCGGCGTCGAGCTGACGATCGTGAACACCGGCGATGAGACCACGACGTTCTCGACGTTTGGCGCCGTCGAGGTCGTTGACTCCGAGGGCCAAGCGTGGGACATCACCTTCACCACGTCGGACGAGCCGTCCATCGATGGCGA
>NZ_DATLXO010000008.1:0-9165 GCF_035575815.1 Iamia sp. | reverse complement strand
CAGCGGGGCTGTCGTAGTCCAGTAGCCGTCGGCGTTGGCCGTTGATGATGGCGGCGACGGCGTCGACGTGGGCGGGGTCGAGCCCTCGGAGGTCGGTGCCGCGGGGGAACCACCAGCGCCACTGGCGGTTGAGGTTCTCGATCTGGCCGCGTTGCCAGGGCGAGTGCGGGTCGCAGAACCAGGCGTCGATGCCGTAGTGCTCGGCGATGACCGGCCAGCTCGCCCATTCGGAGCCTTGGTCGAAGGTGACCGAGCGCAGCAGGTGGCCCGGGATGCGGTCGAGGCCGTCGAGCAGCCCGCCGATCATGGCCTCGGCGGAGTAGCCCTCGGGCATGGTGACCCCGATCGAGTAGCGGGTGACCCTCTCGGTGAGGGTCAGCATCGAGGACCGGTTGTGGGCGCCGATGATCTGGTCAACTTCCCAGTGGCCCAGCTCGCTGCGCTCGTTGACCGCGGTGGGACGCCCGGCGATGTTGGGCAACGCCCGGCGGACCTTGGCGTGGCGGGCCTGGCGGCCGCGGCGCCGCCGTCGTCGGGACCGCAGGCACTCGGCTGGCTTGAGGTCCAAAGTGCCGGCGTAGACGGCCGCGTAGATCGTCTCCACGCAGACCCGACCGGTGACGTCCTCGGCGACCAGGTCGGCCCAGATCGCCACCGGCGAACGGCCCCGGCCGAGCTCGACGGTGACCCGGTCTCGCATCGGCCCCGGCGCCCCCAGGACACGGTCCAGTAACATCAAGCGAGCCCATGAATCGAACCAGAAACCCCCGTACGAGCGAAGCGCAGAGCCAAGGGCGCGTGCCGGCATCGGCGTCCGGCAGCGGTCCCCAGGTCCCGCCACAGGCACCCGCGCTCGTGGGCTGCGTCCTGACCAAGAACGAAGAACGAAACATACGGCGGGCCGTGACCTCACTGCAATTGGCGACGGACGCAGTGGTCGTGGTGGACTCCGAGAGCACCGACGACACCCGGGAGATCGCCGAGGACCTCGGCGCCGAAGTCCTGGTGCGTCCGTTCGACACGTACCCGGCTCAGCGCAACTGGGCCCTCCGGCAGATCGCCGAGCGTTATGGCGACGTGTGGGTCTTCTCGATGGACGCCGACGAGTGGCTGAGCGAAGCCCTCGCCGCCGAGCTGCGCACGAAGGCACCGACGCTCGGTCGAGACGCCGACCACTACATCGTCAAGCTTCGCCGACGTTTCGACGGCCGCATCCTGCGCCACGGGGGCTTCGGCGTCACTTGGCTGACGCGACTGATGCCCGCAGCGTCCTCGACCTATGAAGGGCGCGAGGTCAACGAGCATGTGTCCGTGCCAGACGGCTGGCGGGTCGGCGCGCTCGACCACTGGCTCGAGCATTCCGATGTCGACTCGTGGGACGACTACATAACGAAGCACAACCGCTACTCCACGCTCGAAGCTCAGGCGCGTGCCTCCAGCGATGCCGAAGGGGCGAACGTCACGCTGAACGATGTGCGTCGTAATCGCACTCTTCGGAGGCGGTGGCTGCGGGAGCGGATCTGGAACCGGCTGCCGGCGCGCCCAGCGATCCGATTCATCCAGATCTATTTCGTGTGCGCCGGCTTCCTCGACGGCCGCGCAGGGTTCCGCCGAGCGTTGTTCGAGGCCTGGCAGGAGATGACCACCGACCTCAAGACCTCAGAGCTGAAGCGACGGGAACGGTGACGGCAATGAGTGTCAGGATCGAGGTGCCCCGCAGTCGCCGCCCTCGGGTTCCGGGTCGGCGCTCGCTCGACGTCGCCTACTACTTCACGCTCGCCGGAGCCGCGACCCTCGTCTCAGCTCCGGTTCCGAGGGGGATTGGACCCACGCTGTTGGCCTGCCTCGCCGCGTGGGCATGTCTGTCCCTCGGCTTCCGCGCTCGTCTGCGCACCGCTGGCGCTGGCATCACGATCGCCGTCACGACGGTGCTGCTCGTTCGCAACTACTCGGGACTCGGCGTGGAGGCGCGTGGCTGGGCCCTCGTGACGTTGCTCGTGCTGGCGACACCATTCATCTTCGTCCCGCTCCCCCGTGCTCACGGTTTTCCCTTCCTGCACATCTGGTGCCTGTTTCAAGGGCTCTACGTCTACGTCTCTTCGCTCCTGTCTGCACCCCTCGCCATCCACGCCTACCTCTATACGCCGGAGGTGCGGACCACCGGGTATCGCATCCTGGCCGTCTTCACCGCCGTGTTAGTGGGCGGCGGCGTCGCCGCTCTCCGCGCTCTTGGCAACCGATCGCTGGTGCACGCTGGCGCGGCCGACGCCAACCAGCTCCCGATCAAGGCGATACCTCGGGCCTATGCCCTGGCCAGCGCCGCCTTTGTGGCGGTCGGTCTCTCCGAGTACCTCGGTGTCGCCGATTCCATCGGTCAGGTCAGCCAGCTCTTCAGGGCGGTTGGCTTCGGCGGTGGGCTCATCCTGGCTATGCTCTGGATGGACCGACGCCTCGCCCTGTGGCACAAGCTTGCTCTGGTCTCGGCCGCCAGCCTGGTCGTCCTGGAAGGGCTCGGGAACGGCGCGCTCTACCTCAGCGCCATCCCCGGACTCCTGGTGTTCGCCCTGTGGATGAGCCATCGGCGCCACGTGCCCTGGATCGGCCTGCTTCTGGCCCTGGTGGCCTTGATCCTGCTCAACGTGGGCAAGGGCGAATTCCGACAAACGGCGTTCGGCCCGGGACGTACGGGGTCCCGCACCGCGTTGGGTGTTGACTGGATCGACCAGACGGTGAACGGCCTGGGCAGCGGCTCCGATGTGGGGATCAGCAACTCAGCCAACCGTTTCGCGAACTCCGATCTCTTGGGCTACACGGCGACCTGGGCCCCCGACCGCTACCCGTACTTCGGCTACGGGGTGTACAGCGATCTGTCGACCCTGGTCGTTCCCCGGATCCTCCTTCCGGACAAGGGGACCTTCAACATCTCCAATGAGTTCGGCAGGAAGTACGAACTCATCGCTCCGTCGGACTACGCCACCGCCGTGAACACCCCGCTACACGTCGAGGCCTACCTCGCCGGTGGCATGGTTGCGGCCGTCATCGTCGCGCTCGTCAGCGGTGTGTTCTTGGCATGGCTGGGTCGACTCGTGCGCGGTCGCAATCCGGCATCCATCATCACGGGCGCCCTCATCGCCTATCAGGTCATGTCGACTATTGAATCCGGGATTCTCGGCTTTGCCTTGGTCCTGCCGTTCATCGTGGTGCTCCGGCCGATCATGCGGTGGGCCTGTCGGGAACATCAGGATCCGGAGGCCGCAACCCCAAGGCGCTCTCGACGGTTGCCGCGATCCGGACTGCGTTCGCCGACCAGCCATACGCGCGAGCTGCATGTGCCGCGCGTGCAGTGATCTCGGTCATATCGTGTGAGGAGGTCCCCATAAGGCGATGCACCGCCGACGCCGCGGCGTCGACGTCACCAGGCGGGAAGAGCCACCCGTCCCCACCGAGCAGCTCTTCGCTGGCCGGGATCGCTGACGATACGACCGGCAGGCCCGATGCCATGGCCTCCACGATCGGGAAGCCGAACGACTCGGACAGCGAGGGGAAGAGCATCACGTCTGCATCGCGATACAGCCGCTCGACACCGGCCACGCGACCGAGAAGCTCGACGCGGTCTTCCACCGCGAGCCGTCGGCGTTCTCGTTGGATCTCATCGACGTAGCTGGGCGAATCGTCACGCTCGATGGTCAGCGACAGGTGGGCGTCCAGGCCTTGATCACGGAGCCGGGCCACCAGCTGTACCAGCAGCGCCTGGTCCTTGTGGGGCGCAGCGTGACCGACCGAAACCATCCGGATGGGCCGATCAGCTGGCGGCCAGGTCCGGCGGGGGCGGGTGAAACGCTCCGTGTCCACCGCGTGGGGGATGACGCGAATAGCGGGTGCACCCGGCGTGCCTCGCCGACCCATCAGGAAACCGGCCATCGCCGCGCTCGGGACGATCGTCACTGCCGATCCCCGCATCTGCAGGTAGACGAGCTGCCGGCGGGCGGCCGCCGCGACTCTGGCTCGTCCTCGAAAGGCCCGCGCGCATGACGGATCGAACCAGAGGGCGTTCCGCTGGTAGAGGATCGACGGGACCGGGCTGCGCAAGGGGCCCGAGTTGGTCAGGTTGAGCAGGGCATCGCCGCGATCCTGACGAAGCACCCGGGGCAACTCGACAGATTCCCACCACAGGCGCCGGGCCACGCTCCAACGAGGCACCGCCCGAACCGCCATCGCCTCAGAAACGTTGCTAGGTTCATGGCCGCTCGTCACCCAGACGCAGATCGACCATTCAGGGCGACATCGGTGCAGCGCGGCGAGAAACGGCGAGAGATGGCGAGCCGCTCCACCCATGACAGCACCCAGGGCGTTGACGTGCAGTCGCAGGCTGGGCCCACCCGCGCTCATCGCCGGCGAAGCCATCCATCCAGCGCCGCCAGTGCCCAAACCTCTGACCACCGCGAGTTCTCTCCTGCCGCAGCGAGGATGGGCCGACCGACAGCCGCTTCGAGGTGGTCCCAGATGGGAGCGTCCGGTCGAGCGGCGTCGGCCACGACGTGGCGCAGCGGTCCCGAACGGATCCACTCCTGCATCGGCACGGAGAACCCGGTCTTTCGGCGACGGCTCAGCAACTCGAGGTAGCGATCCCCCATCTGGTGCACCAGCTCGGCCTTGCCTCGGAGATGCCGGCGTCCCAATGCGGCGGTGAAGAACGGACCATCCACGAACGGAACTCGGAGCTCAACGGACGCAGCCATCGAAAAGGCGTCGGCGTCGGGAAGCAGCATCGGCTGGAGGTAGCGGATCATCTCGGCTTCGGCGACCGCCGCGGGCCCTCGGCCCGAAACCGTCGTCTCGTCCTCGATCTCGGCGGACACTCCCAGCATCGACCGGACGCGATCTCCTACGAACAGCTCACGCTGGAGCTGGACGAGCCCTTCAAGGGATCGTGGACCCCCGGCGCCGAGGAGGCGCTCGAACTTGCCCGAACCTGTGCCGGCCGGTCTGCGGCGAGAGGCGAGCGCAAGCAGCGGGGTCGCTATCCCGGGCACACGATCCGCCAGGTGCAACAGCGGGAGGATCCGGGCGATGCGCAGGTACCCGTAACCCCCAAGCGCCTCGTCAGCGCCGAGGCCTGACAGCGCCACCTTGTAGCCCCCTGCCCGAACGGCCCGGTTCACCAAGAAGCTGTTTAGTCCATCGATCGTCGGCCGCGGCATCACTGAGAGGAATGAATCGACGGCGGCCTCATCGATCTCGGCGGCAACCGTCTCATGGGTGTGCCCGTACTCAACCGCCGTGGCCTTGGCTTGATGGCTCTCGTCTTCTCCCCACGGCGCTGAGACGGTCACGCAGTGCAGGGATTGGCCCTCATCTCGTGCAGCGAGCGCGAGCAATGTCGAATCGACGCCCGCCGAAAGGAGGAGCGCAGTAGGAACGTCGGCCGAGAGGTGCAGACGCACTGACGAGCGGAATGCTCCGGCAAGCGACCGTTCGTCGGACGTAGCGATCGTCTCTGGGCCCGATCCCGGCCCGATCGCGGGCACTACGAGCTCGGGACGTACCAGCCCATCCTCCCCGATACTTATGCATGCTCCTGGCGCTACCGCCTCTATCCCGTCGTGAGGCGACCGGCCGGACGCTACGGCGCCGAAGTGGAAGTAGTCAGCCAGCGCTCGCCGATCGAGGGGAAGGGCACGGTCGACGCGCCACAGCGGGGCGGGGTCAGACGCGAATAGCACGCCCGCCTTATAGCGCCGCCAATGCAGAGGCTTGATTCCGAAGCGATCACGAGCGAGATACAATCGCCGCTTGTCGTGATCGGCGACGGCGATGCCATACATCCCGCGGAAGAGACGGAGACACTGCGGCCCGAGCTTCGCCCACAGCAGGGGGATGACCTCGCCGTCACAGCGGGTGCGCATGTTGAGTCCGTGCTGGCGAACCAGTTCGCGGTGGTTGTAGATCTCGCCGTTGAAGACCACCGTGAAGCGACCATCTGGGTCGCAGAACGGTTGGTTCGCTGACGGGGTCGGATCCTGGACGGCGAGCCGCGTGTTGCCCAGGACGAAGGGTCCCTCGGCGACGACCACCTGGTCATCAGGCCCGCGCGCGTGCTGGGCCCGGTTCATCGTGTCGACGACATCGCACCGGAGGTGAGCATCGGGACCGAAGGCGCCAGTGATGCCGCACATGGTTCGTTCTCACCTCACCGCTTCAGCGAGGCCGGCCTGTACGCGGCGCGAGAACGCGCCGAAGGAATGCTCATTGGCAACGAACTCTCGCGCCCTGGCTCCCATTCGGGCCGTCTCGTCCAGGTCGCTTGCCAGACGGTGGAGCACCTCAGCCAGCTCCTCCGGCGCTTCCGGCTCGATGATGAAGCCTGTCTGATCGGCGACCACCGTGTCGACCGAACCGCCACGACTACCGACGACGGCTGCCGTCCCCGCGGCAGCGGCCTCGAGCGCGACGAGGCCGAGCCCCTCGCCTTCCGGATTCGCTCCGCGGCGGAACCGGCTCACCAACACGAGCACGTCGGCCCGACGATACTCGGCGAGCAGCGCGTCGTCATCGACACGACCCAGCAGCCGGATCACGCCGGCGGGGTCGTGTTCGGCCACGTAGTCGGCCAAGAGCCCGCTCGCAGAGCCAGACCCGGCTACTCGGATCTCGATGGGGCGCTCTGTCGCGACGCACTGCCCGGCAGTGGCGAGCACATCCAGCCCCTTGTAGGGGAGATCGGCGGGTGTGGCGACGAACAGGATCCGGAACAGTCCCGTGTTCGGTTCGTGTTCCTGAAAGAACCGTTCGCGAATGTTCCCTCCGAGTACGGGCCCCATGGTCGAGCCGGGGGCGGTGCGCAGCACCTCGGTGGCGGTCCATGACGAGATGGGCCACACGGAATGGGCCTGTCGAAGCGACTCGTAGACGAGTCTCGAGGGAAGGCCCCACACCTCGATGCCGTAGGCGATCACAACGTATCGGCCACCAACGCAACGCCAGGCGAGGCCGATCGGCCCGAGGCCGACGTGACCGAGGACCACCAGATCAGGCCGGTGCCTCGCGATCGCAGCGACGGCCCGTGCAAATCCCAGGCCTTGCCGAGCCAGACCCCCGGTCAGGTCGAGATCGAGCACCTCCACATCCGCCGACTCGGAGAGCGCTTCGACCGTGGCCCGGGAGTAGCTGGGGATGCCGCCGACGGCACCAAGGGCGGAGGTCACGAACAGCACACGCGGTCGCTCCCGTGGCCTCGAGCGCGGTCGAGTCATCCGGGCAGCTCATCGGCCCGGTGCTCGTCGAGGCCGACGATTCGGAGCAGCTCGACCAACCGGTGGGCGAAGGTGTGCTCGCGATGAGCCCGCTCGGAGCCACGGTCGCCTATCTTGCGAGCCTCCTCGGGGTGCTCAATGCACCATCTGGCCAGGTCGACGAGTTCGTCGAAGGAAGCAAAGGCAAGAACCTCCTCTCCTACCTGGTAGTGCTCACCGAGCATCGCCCGATGCTCCGAGATGACACAGCCACCGCATGCCGTGGCTTCATAGAGCCCCTTGTTGAAGCCATCGATCTCCGCCGGGTGCAAGGCGTTCAGGACACCCGCAGCGCCGCGAAAGACGCGAGCCTTCTCGTGTCCGGTCACGTAGCGGCCCGTGTGGAGGGGGGCCAACGTGGGCGACCGCATCCACCGGGGGAACGGGTTGCCGTACAGGCGCATGGGCACTCCGGCGCCGTGCAACCTCTCAAGCAGGCGGATGCGGTAAGGGTAGTAGTTCCCCATTACCACCAAGTGTGGCTCGGAGTGGACAACACCTGGCGGCACCCGGTGCCAACCGGGACTACACGCTTCCGGCAAGGAGTGGGCCGGAAAGCCCGCGATGTTCCGAGCAGGATCAACGAGGCGTGGTTCCTTGGAGAACACCGCATCGTATGAGGCCTGGAACATGGACTGGCGCCCGAGGTTCGAAAGCGCATCGGGATACCAGAAGCACAACGGCCGAGCGATCTCGCCCAAGGCGTCGGTACTCCCTGGAGTGACGTTGCTGTCGACTACGACAAAGGCATCGAGGCGCTGCCGCCGCGCCGCCTCGAGCAAGGGCCGCGTCTGCATCATGGTGGCGGCGCGGGGGGAACGCATAGCCATCTCGGTCGCGAACCCTGCCGCCTTCGACCTCGAAAATAGGGAGGGTGGACCCACGCACAAACGAACCGCTCGGTGCCCGAGGTCCTCGAACCCGCACGCGATGTTCTCGGCGAAGGAATCGGCATACTGAGGGCCGACGACTCCAATCGTCAACATGTGCTTTATCACCTCCATCTGACCTGTCGGCACCGCTGACATCTGGAGGCCGAGTGGCACCCGAGGCAGAGATGATAACGAAGAACTCGGACTAGATCGAGTTGAGCGTCTCCGTCGCTTTGAAGGAACTCGCCGAGTGACGACCGGCTCGCGTCCGACGCTATAGTCGCGCTGATTCTAGCGAGTTGACTCTAACATGAGCGGAACCACCATCACCACGACCGCACCAAGAACGACGCGACCCCGCCGCTCGTCGACGCGACGCCGACAGGAGAGGACCGCGACGCGGCTGATCGCCGGCGTCGCCGCAGTGGCCGCGGCTCTGGCAGGGTGCCAGCCCACCGTTACCGCCATCGTCGACCCCCTTCTCACCGGGTCGTTGGCCGCGCTCGTGGCGCTCGCTGCTTCTCGGTCGAAGCGGTGGCCCTGGTTCGTTCCGGTGGGTGTCGCCATCGTGCTGGCCCGGGGGTGGGCCCTGGCACCAGCGTTGGCCGCGACGCTGACCTCGCTGGTGGGGGCCACCACCTCGCGTCGCTCGCGCCTGTGGGGCGCGGCCACCGGCGGCCTGGCGATCCAAGCCCTGCTCCGCCTGCCCGACGTCGGCTTCCACGGCTTCACCGCCCTCGCCACCGCCGTGGCCATAACGCCGGTGCTCGTCTCCGGCTACCAGACGTGTCGTCGATCCGAGCGCCGACGTATCCGCCGGGCAGTCCTGGCCGGCGGCGCCGTGGTGGCCGTGATCGGCCTGGCCTACGGGGCGCTGCTGCTCAGCGTGGCCACCGACATCGATCGAGCCACCAGCGACGCCCGCACCGGGCTGAACGCCACCCGCCGGGGTGACACCGACACCGCTCGCCGCAGCTTCGTCAGGGCGGAATCCTCGTTCG
>NZ_DATLXO010000007.1:0-2033 GCF_035575815.1 Iamia sp. | reverse complement strand
CTACGACGCCGATCTCCGGTCCCTGCTGCGGGCGGCCTGGGAGGGCGACGGCCCTAGGAGGGTTCTGATGTAGGGGTGACCTGGGCGGCGATCGCCGGCCGGTTTGGAGCCCGACGGTTCGGCGGGCGTCCTGATGGCCTTTCTTGATCGCCTTGCCGGCGATTCTCGCTCCTTCCCTCCTTGTCCCTAGCCGCCATCCCTTTGATTTCGGGTTTTCGGAACGACGAGGGACCAGGAAGGGGCAGCGGGAGTCGGCGATCGAGGGGCTCGTCGCCGATCAGGGAGGGGCCGCCGCCCAACCTCCGTCGGCCATGTGCGCCCCGAGGGTGGCCAGGCGGGCCCAGTTGATCGCGGCGGCCCGGGTGTCGACATCGGTGGCGATCCGGGCCTGGCCCCGGGTGCGGGCCTTGCGCCCACCCCAGGCGACCCGCACGAAGTGGGCGATCTTGCGCTCGACCTTGGGCCGGGTGGAGCGGTAGGCCTCCTGCCAGGCGGGATCGGCCTGGGCTGCCTTGTGGCGTTGCAGGACCTCCTCTTTGGCGTGGATGCTGACGGAGCGGCCCGACGCCGAGGTGGTGCAGACCTGCATCATCGGGCAGGTCGAGCATGCGTCGCCGAAGTCGGCCCGCCCGGCCCCGTCGGAGCCGAAGCGGATTGTCGCCACCTTCTCCGCCGGGCAGGTGACGGTGGCGGCGCCGAGGTTCACGTCGAAGTCGTCCTTGCCGAAACGGCCCTGGCGGCCTCGGGCCGGCGGGACCTTGGCCTTGACGTCGGTGAAGCCGGCCGCTTCGAGGTCGTCGAGGGTGCCGGCTCCCGCGTAGGCCGAGTCGCCCATCACTGTTGGCTTGGTCTCGTCGTCGGCCACCGGGGCCAGCAGGTCCTCCACTGCGGTGGCGTCGTGCGCGTTGGCCGGGGTGACGACCACCTCGTCGATGAGCTCGGAATCGGGGTCGATGCTCATGTGGGCCTTGTAACCGTCGAAGCGGCGGTCATGGCTTTTGTGGCCGTGGCGGGCCTCGGGGTCCACCGTGGAGATCACCCGGTCCTTTGCCACCCGCCGGGCGATGCGGAACGTCCCGTCGTCGCCGGCGTCGGTGTCCTGGCCGGCCACCAGGGCCAGCAGCTCGACGGCATCGGCCGCCGGTCGGGAGAGCACCTGGCCTTCCAGGATGGCCAGGGCAGCCAGGGCGTCCTTCACCAGCGCGTCGATCAGTGCCTCCTTCGCCTCGGCGTCGTCCCAGTCACACGGCGGCTTTCCCGGGCCGGCATAGTCGTCGTCTCGCCTCAGGGCGGCCCGTACTCCGGCGGCGAGGTTGCGGTGGTCGTGGTCCAGTGCCCGCAACAGCTTGCGGACCGCCGAGCGCAGCTGGGTCACGGTGTCCTGGGTGGCCACGGAGTCATAGACCGGGGTCGAGTCGACCACCCGCACCCGGTTGCCCATGAGGCCCGACTCGGTGGCGGCCGAGCGGGTGTCTTCGAACAGCCGTCGGCGCCGGGCGGAGGCCCGGAGGCGGTTGCGCATCCCTACCAGGACGGTGGGGTGGAAGGCCGGGTAGCCGACATGCACGCCCGCGGCGGCCTGCCAGGCCAGGTCTCGTTCCAACCGGTCGCAGGCGTCGCCGTCGGAGAGGCCCTCATGAGCCTGGAGCACCATCACCGTGGCCAGCACCCGGGCCGGCACCGTCGGACGGCCCCGGACCGAGTCGGTGTAGCAATCGGCGAAGTAGTCGTGGGGGAAGATCGCCTCCCCGTAGTCGGCCAAGAGGCGGTAGATCCCCCGCAGACGATCACCGAGCAGCTCTTCGGGGCGTTCGAAGCGCTGTTGTGCCAACACCGTTCCCAGGGCCATGCCCGAGTCTTGAGCACCAGACGCCTCGGGTGGTGGACCTCGACGCTTACTTCAGAACCCTCCTAGGCCGGCGGCGATGGTGAGGAGACCCGGGAACAGGCTCAGGAGCGAGAAGAACGCCACCTCGGCGGCCAGCCCGGTGACGCGGTCCTCCTGGGAGCCCCGGGCCATCTGGCGGGTGACG
>NZ_DATLXO010000006.1:0-22893 GCF_035575815.1 Iamia sp. | reverse complement strand
GGGTCGGGGAGCTGCGTCTGGTCGATCAGCGCCCCGAACCCCTCGACGGCCGCCTCCGGGAAGGCCCGACCCAGGGCATCGAGCAACCGGTCGGCCCTGGAGGGATCGAGGCCGAGGCCATCGACCAGCGCCCGGCGCGTCTCGTCCAGGATCGTCGTGCTCCACCGCACGTCGATCAGCTCGGCCTCGGCCAGCCGGCAGATGAGGTCCCGGACCTGGGCGTTGACGAGGACGTTGGCGTCCAGCAGGACGCGCAGGCGACGCACCGCCTACTCGTAGAGGCCCAGCTCGTCGGAGACCTCGATCACCTCGTCCAGCGCGGCGCGGCGGTCCCGTCGCGACCGCTCCCGGTAGGCCAGCAGGTCCGAGGTCCTGATGCGCCGGTGCGTCCCCACCCGCGAGGCCGGCAGCGTCCCCTTGTCGACGAGCGCGACCACCGTCGGGCGAGACACCCCGAGCAGGTCAGCCGCCTGACCAGTCGTCAGCTCCGGAGACAGGGCCGTCACGTCGACCGAAGAGCCCGAGGCCGCCGCCTGCAGGAACGTCACGATGCCCTCGGCCAGCTCACCGTCGATCTCGCAGGTCACCCCACCGACCAGCAACCGAAGCCGGGCACCGGAGCCCACCTCATCCCGCGTCGCGGCGACGAAGGACGCCAGATCGACCGGTGGCGCGTCGGAGCGAACGACAGGAGCCATGGACCCAGCATACGACACAAACGAAAGAAACGAAAGTCCGGCCGGACTCGGGTCGGCCCTGGTGTCGGCGCCTCTCGGCCGATCGGCGCTCCAACCTGCACGGTCACCGCGATCGCCGCACCTTTGGGAGGGCCATGGGAGGAACGTACCCACGAGACCTTCTTCCATACTCTGACCAGCGGCGATGACTCGAAAGAGTGCGGCCTCCGGAGCCGTGTGCGGGCGTTCGAGTCGCCTCGGGGACGCTCCGCGATCGGGGCCCTGACCAGCGAACGCCGCCGGTCAGGGCCGACGACCTCGTGCGAGCCGCGGGACGGGACTGTGGCCCAAGGCGACGTCGAGGTCATCATGAGCGACGCTGACGACATCGCCGCGCTGCTCGCGTCCGCCAAGCACTGAAGCAAGGGCATCGATCATCCGCGTCTGAAGGGCGATGCGTCGGGGCCAACGTGGCCCGCCGGGCGGGCCGGCGCGCAACGGCACACCGTCCTGGCGGGCCTCACCAGTCGCCGGGAAACAGGCGGCCCTGGAGCCGCGGCAGGCGGCGTGGCGATGAGTCTTGGGCGCGGCGATCGTCGGTACTCGCGGATGGCCCAGACCGCCGACGACAGGAGACGTGCCATGCCCAAGATCACCCCCAACCTCTGGTTCGACACCGAAGGCAAGGAGGCCGCCGAGTTCTACGTCTCGGTGTTCCCGAACTCCGAGATCACGAACGTCACCTACTACGGCGAGGCCGGTCCGCGACCGGCCGGGACCGTGCTGACCGTCGACTTCGTGCTCGACGGCCAGGAGTACACCGCGCTCAACGGCGGCCCGCAGTTCACCTTCGACGAGGCGATCTCCCTGCTGATCAACTGCGCAGATCAGTCCGAGGTCGACGACTACTGGGCCAAGCTCTCCGAGGGCGGAGAGGAGGTGCAGTGCGGATGGTTGAAGGACCGCTACGGCGTGTCTTGGCAGGTCATCCCGGTCGGCATGGGCGATCTGCTGACCGACCCTGACCCAGAGCGCGCGCAACGGGCCATGGCGGCCATGCTCGGCATGAAGAAGATCGACCTGGCCGCGCTCCACGCCGCCGCCGATGAGGCGTAGCCGGGACCGGACTCGGTGTGATCGGTGCGGCACAGCGAGCCGCCCGGGACCCCTGCCCGGGCCGCTCATCGGAGGAGTGGGCCCCGCCGGCCTCTCAGTCGTCGACCGCGACGAGGTCACCCAGATCGGTCGTGGTCAGACGCTTCGCAGGGTCAGCCATGTCAGCTTGGAACTCGACCTGCTCACCGCGCAGCGCCTCGTCCTGAGTGCGAGTGTTCATCGGATCGCTCCAGGCGAAGCCCGGGCGTGCCTTCCCGTCGGCTCCGAGCACGCGCCACGCGTTCGGGCACTCGACGCATGACGCCAAGTGCCTCCCGAGCCATTGGGGCGCGGTGCCCACGATCGCGGCGAGATCGCCAGGGGTGGTCCACCGACCGGCCGGGACCTTGCCGAGCAGCTCATGGAGTCGGCCCCAGTCGAACTGCGCCCTCGTCGCGAGCGAGTCGGCGAGCTGATCCAACCGATGGCCGTCGGTCACAAACCAGTTGGCGCCCCACACGTTCGCCGCCGGTGGCGCCCCTGTAGCGAGTTCGATGACCCTGCGCACGAGACCACCGAGAGACCACGTCGTGTCGTCTGCAGCCCACTTGACCGGATGGGAGATGTCGGAGGTCCAGGTGACGTTCGTGCGCAACGGATCAGCACCCAGCCAATCAGCGATGCGTTCCCGGTCCTGTTTGACCTGCGCGGGGACGACGATCTGCAGCTCCTGGTCACGCCCGAGGGCCTCAGCTTCGACCAACCGCGCGACTCGGGAACGGTGGGCATCGGCCCGGGTCGCCCTCTGCGTCGGTGCCGAGGAGCGAGGCCGGACCATGAACTCCTCGGCATCGGGAACCGGGAGCAGCTGGGACGAGGTGAGCGCAAGCTGACCATCACTGAGCTCGTAGAGCTGGATCCGGACCAGCCGGAGATCGAGCCCCTGCTCGATGAGGAACATGGTCGTGTTGGTTAGGATCGGTCCGAAGTCCTCGGCCACGAGCACCAACCGCGGCGGTCCGAGGGACTCATCAGACAATCCGGGCGCCCACACACGAAGCTCCTCCAGGGCGCCCTCGGGATCCAGGTCGCTCCCTCGACGGTGCACGTAGGCCTCGACGAGCAGGTCGACGTTGAACCTCGAGACCATTGCCGCGTAGTTGAGGCCCTGTACGACAACGGCGTGCGGTCGCCCTGTCCCGCTTCAGCTCGGCGACAACCAGGCGACCATTGCGGTCGAGCCCGAGAACGTCCAGACGCTCCAGCGTCGGATTGCCTGCGCCGGTGACCCAACGATCGAACTCGAAGGTGACGAGGAGCACCTCCTCGCCGAGGATCGCAGGATGAGACACCGATCCATTCCTGCAGGTGCCGGCGCTCCAAGAGCCCTGCCGCCGTCAGGCCGAGTCGCCTCGCAGGAGTGGCGTGGTCTCCCGAGACGGTGAACAGCTGCTCTTCTGCCATCGCCCGCACTGTACGACGAGCACCGCTTCAGTCCGCCCGATGTCGCCGTCGGCTGAACTGCCGCCCTGGTGGGCTCGGAGGCCGCACCAGAGTGGCAGCTTGCGGTTCTCCGACCCCGGGGCGCTCTCGCCGCCGACCAGGCGTAGCTTCTACAGCACGACGCGGGCGATGGCGACGAGGGCGGACGCGGCCGAGACGACGAGCACGCCGATCCGGAGTCGGGAGGCGTCGACGCGCGCCGACACCTTGCGCCCGGCCAGCAGACCCAGCGGTCCGCCGGGCATCATGGCCAGCCCGGCGGAGAGCTCGGTGGCACCCAGGCGGTGGGTGAGGGCAAGGGTCGCCACGGTCATGACCGAGCTGGCCAGGAACACCCGGGCCAGCGTCGCCCGCAGGGTCGAACCGGTGGCGGAGCTGTAGAGCAGGGCGATGGGCGGTCCCCCGACCCCCGCGGTGGTGCCCATGAACCCCGCCAGGGCGCCGCTGCCCAGCAACGACCGTCGCCCGATGCGGACGTGGCTGCGGGTCGCCACCGCCGCGACCGCAACCAACACGATGGCCCCCGCGGTCAGCGCCAGCAGGTCCGGCGACAGCGTGAGCAGGGCGAGGCCGGCGGCGGCGGTGCCCGGCACCAGGCCCAACACCATCCAGCGCACGCCGCGCCAGTCGGCGTCGCCGCTGGTGCCCACCGACATCAACACGACGAGGGCGATGCCGGCGATGGCGATCGGCCCGGGCACCAGGCGGGGGTCGATGATCAACAGGAGAGGCACCGCCACCAGCGCGGCGCCGAACCCGAGGGTGCGCTGCACGGTGGCTCCCAGGGCGACCACGCCCGCGGCCAACACCAGCTGCATCGCGCTCACCACGTCGTCACGACCTCAGGATGGCGCGCCATCCCCGGGCACCCCACATCCATCGGGTCGGGGCCGCTCCGGGGCGAAGGGCGGGAGCCGAGCGGTGACGCCCGGCATCCGCCTCGTCCGGGGGCCCGCTCGGCGCACCACGGGAACTGGTAGGGAGACCGGGTGTGGGGGCACCCGGATCCGCTACCAGTCCACCCGAGCACCCGACCATCGGTCGGCGCCCTCGTCAACGGGGCAGGCCGAGCACCCGCTCGCCCAGGATGTTGCGCAGGATCGACGTGGTGCCGCCCATGATCGTGTAGCCGGGGGCGTAGGTGATGTTGCGGGCCGCGCGGGCGTGTAGCTCGGTGTCGGCGACGAGGGCGGCGGGGCCGAGGGCCCGCCCGCAGAAGTCCGCCACGCGCTGCTCGTGCTCGGTGCAGAAGGTCTTGGTCGCAGCCGAGAAGCCGCGGGGCGCCTGGCCCAGCACCTCGCGCAGCACCAGCAGGCGGCCCAGCCGGTAGTCGATCTCGAGGGCGGCAGCCTCCTGGCGCAGCACCGGGTCCGACAGGTCGGCGCCGGCCATGACGTCCTCGTAGAGCCGACGGTTCGACACGAGCCGGTCGATGCCGCCGCGCTCGTGTTCCATCTGGCGCATGATCTGCTTGAAGCTGCCGTTGAGCTCACCGACGAGGTTGGTCACCGGCACCCGCACGCTGTCGAAGTAGACCTCGCAGAAGTGGTCGTCGCCGGTCATGTCGACGATGGGCACGACCTTCACGCCCGGGGAGCCCAGGTCGACGACCAGCTCGGAGAGCCCCTTGTGGGGTGGGGCGTCGGGGTCGGTGCGGGCCACGAGGTAGACGAAGTCCGCGTGGGCCGCGCCGCTGGTCCAGATCTTCTGTCCGTCGACGATGTACTCCTCACCGTCGAGGACCGCCCGGGTGCGGATCGCGGCCACGTCGGAGCCGGCGTCGGGCTCGCTCATGCCGATGCCCCACATGGCCTCGCCCGAGAGGATGCCGGGCAGGAACCGAGCCTGCTGGTCGGGGGTACCGAACTCCAGCAGCGTCGGGCCGATCTGGCGGTCGGCGAACCAGGCGGCCGCGATCGGCGCCCCTGCGCTGATCAGGCCCTCGAACACCACGAAGCGCTCCATGGCGCTGCGCCCGCCGCCGCCGGACTCGACCGGCCAGGTCATGCCCAGCCAGCCCCGCGCCGCGAGGTCCTTGGCCACCTCGGCGTCGTGGCCGGCGATCCAGGAGTCCTCCCGAATCGCGCATCGATCGGCCCACTCGCGGCCGACCTCCCGGGCCTCGGCGGCGAGGGCCTCCAGCTCGGGCGACAGGGCGAAGTCCAGGGTCACGCTCGCGACTCTCCCCCCACCCCTCTCCACCCGTCAACTTCGTACGGATGTGTGCCACCGGGGATCACGTCCGTCGCACCGACCAACTTTGAGCGGTTGTGCGCCACTACTGCACACAACCGCTCAAAGTTCGTCAGCCGGCGGCGGTCTCGGCGGTACGGGTGCCCTCGTCGAAGTCGAGGGCCAGGCCGCCCTCCTCGTCAGCGATCTCGAACGCCCGGCTCTGGAACTCGACCTGGGCCCAGGGGTTGTCGTAGCGGAGGTCGTGACGGAGCGCCACGTCCTCGCCGGCGACGGTGAAGGTGCCGTCTTGGCCGACGGACATGGGCCCCTCGGTCGGTGAGTCGAACGTGACGTCGAACCCACCAGGGTGTCCCTCGGGCGTCTCGGGTCGGGGCTGAACGGTGAGCTCGGCGGAGCGGAGCGACTCCTGGAACTGCTCGAAGGTGCCGGCCTCGGCGTCGCCCACCTGCACGATCCAGGCATTGTCGGGCCCACCGGGCGCGACGAGGTCGAAGGGCTCGGTGAGGCCGTCGGTGAAGACCTCGTCGGGTGCGTGCGTGCGCCACTCCGGGGCCCGCCAGGACCACAGGCCGACGTACCCGTCGCCCTGGCGCCCGAAGGTCCAGCCGCCGTCGCGGACGACCTCGTCGAAGCGCTCGGTCGGGAACCAGGCGTGGGTGTAGTCGAGGTGGTCGAACCCGAAGGGGCCCTCGGCGTCGATACGAGGGGCGTAGAGGCTGATGCCGGCCGCGCCGTGCTGCACCGACCGGGGCAGCGACCCGGACCCCGTCCAGTAGCCGTCGGCGTCGGGCCAGGAGTCCTCGCCCTCGAACGGCTCGTTCTTGGGGTGCGTGGTGAACACGACCGCCTCCTCGTCGAGGGTGGCCTGCCAGACGTGGTGCTGGTCGCTGTAGGTGCCGGGGCGGAAGTCCGACGCAGTGGAGAGCATCACCTCGGCGGCCCGGTAGGTGACGGTGTTCGACTCGTTCAGCAGGGCGAAGGTCAGGTACGGGGCGATGCTCTGGAGCGTGCTCCGGGCCGCCTCGAAGTCGGCGGCGGCGAGGTCCCGCAGGGCCACGAACGGCGCAAAGGTCGGCGTCTCCCACAGGTCGTAGGTGTTGAGCGTGTCGACGGTCAGCTCAGCCACCTGCCAGGCCGCCTGGGCGCCCCGCTCCCACCAGAAGGCCAGGTTCTCGGGATCGTCGAAGGCGTAGCCGTAGGGCGCCTCGGGGTCCGCCTCCACCGGGACGGTGATGTCGAGGGGCACGCCCATCCGCTCGCGATCGACCATCGGCTCCTCGGACGACGCCACCCGGCGCAGCACCTCCGGCAGCCGGTACCGGGCGGCCCGGGCCAGCAGGGACGCGCCGCGGTCGCCCCGCGACGTGTACGGCACGTCGGTGTCGTCGAAGAGCAGCTTGGCCAGGCCGAAGACGTTCTGATCGGTCGCCTTGCTCTTGTTCTTCATGTACGAGCGGCCGTGGGTGACGCCCATATTGCCGTCCTGCAGGTGCAGGGCGACGTCGAAGAGCACCAGGTCGAGCACCATGGCGGCGCGGGTGGCCACCTCGTCGTCCTCGGCCCACTCGACCAGGGTCAGGAGAGGGGTCACGTCGAGCTCGTAGTAGACGTCGGAGTGCCACTCGCTGAACCCGAGGTCGACCTTCTCGGCCAGCCAGGCGAGGATCCGCTCCTTGGCCTCGTCGCGGTGCTCGGCGCCGGTGCGCCCGTCGTTGGTGAACACCTCGTCGGGGTAGGCCTGGCCCATCAGGTACTCGTCGGTGTGGAAGATGATCCGGTGGTTCTCGGACCAGTAGTACTTCTCGTCGATCACCCCTTCGGGCGTCGGCTCGGTGAACCAGTACTCGAAGCCGAGCAGCGCCTCCTCGACGACCGCGACCGTCTCGTCGGGGATCTGGTCGCGGTAGCCGTAGAGCAGGTTCACCAGGTTGAGCACGTCGAAGTCGCTGGTGTCCTTCCACCCGGTGATGCCGTCGAGGACCTCGGCCAAGGCTTCGGGCGTGACGGCCTCGGCGTCCCAGGTGAAGTCCGGGTCGCGTGCCGCCCGCTCGGCGTGGGCGATCACGTTGGTGATGCTGCCGGGCTCGAGCTCCTCGGTGGCGAAGAGCAGGTACTCGTCCTGGCGCGCAGCAAACCAGTCCGCGTCTGCGTAGCCGTCACCCGAACCGACCTCCACCGCGCCGCTCGCGTCGTCCGCCTCCCGGCCCTCGTCGGTCGCCGGTGGGTCCGACGCGTCGTCGTCGGAGCCCGAGCAGGCCGTCACCGCCAGGAGGCCGACGCAGAGCAGGGCGGTGAGCACGGACCGGATGCGCAGCACGGTCGGACGGTACACGCCCACCCTCGCCGCCGGCGGGGTCGACCGGGTCAGCCGGCGGGCTGGGGCGCAGCGGGCTTGGGCTCACGGGGGAGGCCCAGCACCTTCTCACCGACGATGTTGCGCTGGATCTGGCTGGTGCCGCCCCAGATGGTCTCCGAGCGGGAGAAGAAGAAGGCTGAGACCATCGGGCTCACCGGGTAGGCGTCGCGGCCGTCGGAGCGCAGCGTGCCGGGCCAGCCGCCCTCGGGGCCGACGGTCGAGAGCAGCGAGTGGGCTCCGTAGATGGTGAGAGCCAGCTCCATGGCCTCCTTGTGCATCTCGGACCAGAACATCTTGTTGGTGGCGCCGAGGGCGACGAGGCCGGCGTCGCGAGAGCCCTTCAGGCTGCCGGTGAGGTTCCTCAGCCCGTTGATGCGCAGGATCTGGATCTTCGAGTAGAAGCGCATCAGACCCTGGCGGACCACGGGGTCGGCGAGGGCGCCGTTCTCGGTGGCCGCCGCCAGGAGGAGCTTGTACTCCTCCTCGAAGCGGCGGTGGCCGGTGGTGGCCGACATGCCCCGCTCGAAGCCGAGGGTGCTGTTGGCCACCGTCCACCCGTTGTTGACCCCGCCGAGGACGTTGTCCTTCGGGCAGCGCGCCCCGTCGAAGAACACCTCGTTGAACTCGTCGGTGCCGTCGGGCTGGACGATGCCGCGCACCTCGACGCCGTCTTGCTGCATGGGCACCAGCAGGTAGGAGATGCCGGCCTGCTTCTTCACGTCCGGGTCGGTGCGGGCGAGCAGGAAGCAGTAGTCGGCGAACTGGGCCTGGGTGGTCCACACCTTCTGGCCGGTGATGACCCACTCGTCGCCGTCGAGCACCGCTGCGCACTTGAGCGAGGCGAGGTCGGATCCGGAGTCGGGCTCGGAGAAGCCCTGGCACCAGCGGGTCTCGCCCTTCAGGATCGTGGGCAGGAGCTGCTGCTTCTGCTCCTCGGTGCCGTACTGGAGGATGGTCGGGCCGACGAGCGTGTCGCCGAAGAAGTCGGCGCGCATGGGTGCCTTGGCCCGGGAGAACTCCTCGGAGAGCACGACGCTCTGGATCAGCGAGAGTCCCTTGCCGCCGTACTCCTCGGGCCAGGTCGCGCAGATCCAGCCGCCCTCGAAGAGCTTCTGGGTCCACTGCTCGTTGAACGCCTTGCGCTCATCGGCCGTCATCTCGAAGCCGTCGTCGAACCACCCGTCGGGCAGCTTCTCGACGAGCCAGGCCCGGATCTCGGTGCGGAAGGCCTCGGCCTCGGGCGGGTAGGTCAGGTCCATGGCCGCCATCGTGACCGACCGGTCAGGGCTGCGCCAACGCTCGCGGGCACCAGCGGGACGGGCTGCGCCCCCGATGCGGGCCGGACCTACGATGCGGTCATGACCGACACGGTTGCCGATGCGCCCCCCGCCCCGGCCGCGAAGGCCGCCCCCACGCGCTGGACCGCGCAGTGGAAGGAGCTCTACGAGGAGGTGGTCACCTCCGGGCTGTGCACCGGCTGTGCCGGCTGCGTGATCGCCTGCCCCCACGACGTGATCGGCTACGACCACGTCCAGGGCGGCTACAAGCCGTTCCACCTCGAGGAGGAGCTCGGCGTCGACAACTGCATCCACGGTGAGAAGGGCTGCACCAGCTGCACGCGTGCGTGTCCCCGCTATGCCCTGTGGGAGAGCCAGGCCGACGAGCACCTCTTCGGTCGCGAGCGCGAGACCGACGAGATCTCGGGCATCTACTCCGACATCGTGCTCACCCGGGCCGCGGATGACGGGGTCCACGAGGCAGGCCAGGACGGCGGCGTGGTCTCGGCCATGCTCCTCTGGCTGCTCGAGGAGGGCTACATCGACGGCGCCCTCGTCTCCTACCTCGAGGGCGACGGGTCGTCGTGGAAGGCCGTGCCCGGCGTGGCCACCACGCCGGAGGAGATCATGGCGTCGGCCGGCAGCCGCTACACCTACTCGGCCAACACCCTCGCCCTGCCCGAGGCCCTGGAGCGGGGCTTGAAGGACCTGGCCCTGGTCGGGATGAGCTGCCAGTCGTCGGTGCCGCCGATGCTCTGGAGCCGCAAGGCGGGCAAGATCGGCAAGCCCTTCAAGTTCAACATCGGGCTGCTGTGCTCCAAGACCTTCGACGACGCCATCTTCGAGGAGCTCTTCGAGGCCAAGTACGGCCTGACCCGGGCCATGATCAAGAAGGTCAACATCAAGGGCAAGTTCCAGATCTGGACCCATGACGGCGCCTACCACGAGGTGCCGCTCAAGGAGTGCCACGCCTGGACCCGCGAGGGCTGCAAGCAATGCCCCGACTTCGCCGCCGAGCACGCGGACATCTCCACCGGCGGCATCGGCAAGTTCAACGACTGGACCCTCACCATCGTCCGCACCGAGCTCGGCCGCGAGGTCATCGACCGGCTGGTGGCCGCCGGACGCATCGAGACCCGTCCCGGCGACGACGACCCCGGCGCGATCGAGCTCATGCACAAGTTGGCGGCCAAGAGCCGCAAGCGCTGGCCCACCGAGGGCGTGACCGTCGACGGGCCCCGTCGCCTCCCGCCGCCGGCGCCCAAGCCCGACGCCCCCAAGCCCGACGCGCCCGAGAGCGACGCGTCCGGGGCCACCGCGCCGCCGGTCGCGGGGCCCGACCCGGCCGAGGTGCGGGCCGGGTCCGACCCGACTGGGGTGCCGGAGGGCCCGACGCCCGAGCCCAAGGCGGCGGCCGGCGATCCCGCCGTCGCCGCTCCTGCGGGCACGTCGTCGGACGACACGCCCGCGCCGACCTGAGCCTGGGGCGCCAACTCCAGCGCCGAACTGAGCCTCGGGCCCGGGGTCAGCCCGAGGTGAGTTCGGAGCGGCAATCGCTCACGATCGTCTGGATGTCGTCGGGCAGGGGGGCGGACTCGTCCTCCCGCTGCTCGGTGATCTCCTGGAACCGCTCGTAGGGGATGCCGCCCTCGCCCGAGATGTCGTCATAGGAGCAGCGGCAGATGTCGCGGGCGTCGTCCGCGCTGAAGGCCTCGGCCCCGCCGGTGTCGCCCTCGTTGAAGCCCTCGTCGCCGGGGACCTCGGTCAGGGCCTCGACACAGCCCTCCTGGAAGTTGTTGCGGGTCGTGTCGCCGTACTGGTCGGGGATCGTCCGCTGGCCGGTGCACGCACCGAGCACGAAGAGGCCCGGCAGGGCCAGCAGGAGCAGGCGTCGCGGGCGAAGGGACGGGCGGGGGGGGCGGAACACGGCAGCCGACGCTACCGGCCGTCGGTCGGCCGCCCCTCATCACCACCCCGCCCGTGAGCTCGGCGGGTCAGGCCCCGCCCAGCTCGCGGGCTCGGGCCAGCACCTCGTCGAGCATGGTCGGGGTGAGGCGGCCGGTGAAGGTGTTCTGCTGGCTGACGTGGTACGAGCACAGCAGGGTCCGTCCGTCGGGGAGGGGCACCTCGACCCCGTGGCCGAACCGGGGTCGGTGACGGACCCCGAGCAGCCCGCACGCCACCTGGTAGCCGAACCCGCCCAGCACGAGCAGCACCCGCACGTCTCCCAGCAGGGCCAGCTCGCGCTCGAGGAAGGGCCGACAGGTGTCGCGCTCGGCCGGCGTGGCCGCGTTGGCCGGCGGCGCGCACCGCACCGGGCAGGTGATCCACGCGCCGGTGAGCGTCAGGCCGTCGCCTCGGTGGCTGCTCGTCGGCTGCGACGCGTACCCGGCCCGGTGCAGCGCGGCGTAGAGCACGTCGCCGGAGCGGTCACCGGTGAAGATGCGCCCGGTCCGGTTGGCCCCGTGGGCGGCCGGGGCCAGGCCGATGACCGCCAGGTGGGCGGCGGGGTCGCCGAAGCCGGGCACCGGGCGGGCCCAGTACTCCTCGTCGCGGAACGCGGCGCGCTTCTCGCGACCGACCCGCTCGCGCCACTCGACCAGGCGCGGACACGCCCGGCACGCCACGATCTCGGCCTCCAGCGCAGCGAGGGTCTCGGGTCGACGACGCACCACCAGCCGACCCTAAGGGCCGGCCTCAGGGCCGCGCCGGTCCCCGGCCGACCGGGGGAGGGAGCAGCGGAAACCACCGCTAGGTTGCCGTCCACATGGCCCGGAGCTCTGCCCCCAAGCCCACTCGCGTGCTCTTCGTCCGCCATGGGCGCACGGCCACCACCGGTGCGGTCCTTCCCGGACGCGCGCCCGGGCTGCACCTCGCCGATGAGGGCAAGGTCCAGGCCGAGGCGGCCGCCGCCCGCCTCGTCGGGTTGAAGCGAGTCAGCGCCGTCTACGCCTCACCGCTCGAGCGCACCCGCGAGACCGCGGCGCCCATTGGCAAGGCCCTGGGCCTCAAGGTCAAGGTCGACAAGGGCCTGCTCGAGGCCGACTTCGGCGAGTGGACCGGCGCCGAGCTCTCCAAGCTCCGCAAGCTGCGGGAGTGGAAGGCCGTGCAGGGCCACCCCAGTGGCTTCCGCTTCCCGGGCGGTGAGTCGTTCTCCGAGATGCAGGCCCGCATCGTCGGCGCGACCCGCCGCCTCTGCGCCCAGCACCCCGGCGGCACCATCGTGCTCGTCAGCCACGCCGATCCGATCAAGGCCGCCCTCAACGACGCCCTCGGCTCGCACCTCGACGCCTTCCAACGCATCGTCGTGTCCCCGTGCTCGATCTCGGCGGTGGCCTACGGCGACACCGGCACGATCGTGCTCGCCGTCAACACCACCGACGGCCCCCTCTCGAAGCTGGTCCCCTCGTGAGATCTCGGATGGCGGCGCGCCGCTGCGCCCCCATGGCCGACCCAGACGCGCGACCTCGGCCGCACGCGACGATGCCCCGATGAGCGATCACCACGCAGGACCTCGACCGCCCCGGACGGTGCCTCGATGACCGACAGCCACGACTTCGAGGCGGTCGACCGCTTCACGGCCGGTGCCGTCGGCGAGCCCGGCCGCCGGATCTTCTTGTTCCAGGTACGGGCCGGCACCACCCAGGTCACCGTGAAGTGCGAGAAGCAACAGGTCGCGGCCCTGACCGAGTACCTGCAGGGCGTGCTCGCCGACCTGCCCGCGGTCGACGACCCGACGCCGGTCGACCTCGAGCTCGAGGCGCCGTTCGAGCCCGAGTGGGTGGCGGGCACGTTGTCGGTGGCCTACGACGACGTGAGCGACCTCATCGTGATCCTGATCGAGGAGGTCGGCGAGCCCGACGATGACGACGAGACCGACCTGCTGAGCCCGGATCGCACGAGCCTGCGGGTGCGCCTCACGCGCACGCAGGTGACGGCGCTCGTCGCCCACACCGTTGCGCTGGTCGAGGCCGGCCGCCCACCGTGTCCGATCTGCGGCAACCCTCGCGGCCCTGATCACGCCTGTCCCCGCACCAACGGCCACGGCCCTCCCCGCTAGCCGACCGGTCGTCGTGCCCCCCGAGCCGCTCGACCGGCTGCGTCGCGCTCCGCTCGAGCTGCTGGGCCGGATCGTCGAGAGCAGCAACGCCACCTTCCTCGTCTCGGTCGGGGACCTGGGAGACGACGAGCTCGAGCCGGTCGACGGCGACGAGGGCCCCTTGGCCGATCTCGGCGCCCAGGTCCGCGTCGGTGCGCCCTCCGACGAGGGGTGGCAGCCCGTCGACGAGGGGGACGACGAGGGCGAGTGGGACGAGGGCGAGTGGGACGAGGGCGAGGGGGACGAGGGCGAGGGGGACGACGACCAGGAGCCCGGCGGCGACGTCGAGGCCCCGTCGGGATCCGAAGCCGACCGGGACGACGACGACAGCCCGGGGCCCGACGGCGCCGGCAGCGGGCGCTCGACCCTGCCCGAGGGGCTCAAGGCCGTGTACAAGCCGATGCAGGGCGAACGCCCGCTGTGGGACTTCCCCGAGGGCCTCTTCCGCCGCGAGGTGGCGGCGTATGAGCTGAGCCGGTCTCTCGGCTGGGAGGTCATCCCCGCCACCGTCGTGCGCGACGACGTGCTCGGCGTGGGCTCGCTGCAGCGCTTCGTGGAGGCCGACTTCTCCCGCCACTACTTCGTGCTGCGCGACGCGGGCCGCTACGACGACCAGCTGCGTCGGATGTGCCTGTTCGACCTGCTGGCCAACAACACCGACCGCAAGGGCGGCCACGTGCTGGTCGACGCCGAGGACCACCTGTGGGGCATCGACAACGGCCTGTGCTTCTCGACCGAGGCCCGTCTCCGCACCGTGATCTGGGACTTCGCCGACGACCCCGTGCCCGACGACCTCATGGACGGCGTCGCCTCCCTGCTCGAGTGCGGCCTCCCCGACGCCGTCACCGACCTCCTCTTCGACGACGAGGTCGACCAGATCCTGCGCCGGGCCAAGGCCATCCGCTCGGCCCGGCGGTTCCCTCACGACCCCACCGGCCGAGCCATCCCCTGGCCCCTGATCTGAGCCGGGGCCGCCGATCTCGCTCACCGTTGCCGCGGGTGACCGACGTCATCTGGACTCGACGTGTGTTCCGCGCGCATGGTTAGCGGCGTTAGGTTACCGTCGTTACTGAATCGAGAGGCTCCGTCGTGCTGACCCGTCTGGCCCACCTGTCCGTGACCCGCCGCCGGCTCGTCCTCGTCCTGGCCGGGGTCGCCTTCGTCCTTGCCGGGGCGGTGGGGGGCGGGGTGGCCGAGCAGCTCTCCGCCGGCGGCTTCGACGACCCGTCGTCGGAGTCCTCGCGAGCGGAGGCCGCTCTCGCCGAGGAGTTCGACACCGGGTCGCCCAACATCGTGTTCCTCGTCACCGCCACCGACGGGTTGACGGTGGACGACCCCTCGGTCGCCGGTGCGGCCGAGGCCCTCACGGCGCGGATCGAGGCCGAGGGTGACATCGACGACGTGGCCTCCTACTGGAGCCTCGGCCGCCCACCCCCGCTGCGCTCGGTCGACGGCGCCCCGGAGAGCTCGGCGCTGATCGTCGCCCGGATCGTGGGCGACCAGGACCACGTCGTGCAGCGGGCCGGGGAGCTCCGTGAGACCTTCGGCGGGCCGATCGACGGGGCGACGGTCACCACCGGCGGCTACGGCGCGGTGTTCAACGACGTGAACCACACGATCGAGGAGGACCTCCTGCGGGCCGAGATGATCGCCCTGCCCATCACGATCCTGCTCCTCCTGCTCATCTTCCGCGGCGTGGTCGCCGCCGCTCTCCCCCTCGTCGTCGGTGCCCTCTCGGTGGTCGCCACGTTCGTCGTGCTGCGGGGCCTGGCCGAGGTGACCGAGGTGTCGGTGTTCGCCCTCAACCTCACCACCGCCCTGGGCCTGGGCCTGGCCATCGACTACAGCCTGTTCATCGTCTCGCGCTACCGCGAGGAGCTGGGTGCCGGGTTCGCACCCCACGACGCCGTGGTGCGCACCGTGCGCACCGCGGGGCGCACCGTGGCCTTCAGCGCCTTGACCGTCGCCGCCTCGCTCTGCGCCCTGCTCGTGTTCCCCCAGGCCTTCCTGCGCTCGTTCGCGTACGCGGGGGTGGCGGTGGCGGCCATGGCCGGCCTCTTCGCCGTGGTCGTGCTGCCGGCCTTGCTCGCCGCGCTCGGCCACCGGGTCGATTCCCTGTCGCTACGGCGGAAGGCCCCCAAGCCCGTGGGCGACGGGGTGTGGCACCGGATCGCCACGACGGTGATGCGCCGGCCCGTCCCGGTGATCACCGTGGTCGTCGTGCTCCTCGTGTTGCTCGGCAGCCCGTTCCTCCACATCGACCTCGGTCGACCCGACGACCGGGTGCTGCCCACCTCGGCCGAGAGCCGACAGGTGAGCGACGTCCTCCGCGGGGAGTACGACTCCCAGGAGGCGGGGGCCCTCTCGGTGGTCGCGCCCGACACGACCGCGGCGGGCACTGGAGCGGCTCGCGACGAGGCCATCGCCGCCTATGCCGTTGACCTCTCGGAGCTGACCGGTGTCGGTCGGGTCGATGCCGTCACCGGCGCCTACATCGACGGTCAAGAGATTCCTGTCGGCCCCGAGCTCACCGAGCGCTTCGCGGGGGCCGACGCCACCTGGCTCTCGGTCGTGCCGTCGATCGAACCGGTCTCGGCCGCCGGGGAGCGCCTCGTCGGCCAGATCCGGGCCGCGGAGGCCCCGTTCGAGGTGGCGGTGGCCGGGGAGCCGGCCCAGCTGGTCGACAGCAAGGACTCGCTGTTCTCGCGGCTACCCCTGGCCCTGGGCATCATTGCGGTGGTCACCTTCATGCTGCTGTTCTTGATGTTCGGCAGCGTGGTCGTGCCGCTCAAGGCGCTGGTGCTGAACCTGCTCAGCCTCACGGCCACGTTCGGCGCCATGGTGTGGATCTTCCAGGACGGCAACCTCTCGGGCATCCTCGACTTCACCGCCACCGGCAGCATCGACGCCACCACGCCGATCCTCATGTTCTGCATCGCCTTCGGGCTGTCGATGGACTACGAGGTGTTCCTGCTCTCACGCATCAAGGAGGAGCACGACGCCGGGCGTGACAACATCTCCTCCGTGGCCGTCGGACTCGAGCGCACCGGGCGCATCGTCACCGCCGCCGCCCTGCTCATCGCCGTCGTGTTCACCGCCTTCGCCACCAGCAACGTGAGCTTCATCAAGCTCTTCGGCATCGGGCTCACCCTCGCCGTGCTGATGGACGCATTCGTGATCCGGGCCACGCTCGTGCCCGCGTTCATGCGCCTCGCCGGCGAGGCCAACTGGTGGGCGCCGGGGTGGATGCGCCGCATCCACGACCGCGTCGGCATCCGCAAGCACGTCGACCTCGACGGTGGACCGGGACCCGCCGGAGGGTCCGGCGCCGCCTCTGAGCGGCCTGGCCCTTCGGTCGACCTCACCGGCGGTGCCGGGCCGGGAGCCGAGCCAGCTGATCCTCCCCGCGTCGGATCTCGGTGACGGCGCCGCCCCGGACCCGGTCCCGTCGGGGCGAGGGCGACCGGCTGCGCGAGGAGATCCTCCTCGCCGCCGAGTCGCTGCTGATCGAGACCGCGTCGCAGGACGCGGTCTCGATCCGCGCCGTAGCCGAGGCCGTGGGGGTGACCGCACCGTCGATCTACCGCCACTTCGTCGACAAGGACATGCTGCTGCTCGAGGTGTGCAGGCACAGCTTCGCCCGGTTCGCCGACGCCCTGGGCGAGGTCCTGCACGACGGCCCGCCGGAGGACCGCCTCGACGCCCTGGGCCGGGCCTATGTTCGCTACGCCCTCGACTTCCCCGAGCACTACCGGATCATGTTCATGGCCCGCTTCGAGCTGTCCGCCCAGGAGTACGCCGAGGAGATGGTGTCCGACGAGTCGAGCTTCGGGTTGCTGCTGCGGGTCACCTCCGAGCTGATCGACTCGGGTCGGCTCCGGCCCGAGCTCGCGACGCGGGGCCCGCTGCACGTCGGCATCCTCTTCTGGTCGACCGTCCACGGCCTGGCGTCCCTGCTCGTGGCCAAGCCTGGCCTGCCCTGGCCCGACCGCGACCTGCTCGTCGACGACCTCGTGACCGGCGCCCTCCGCAGCTTCCGGGCCGACCCCGCCTGACATCCCCGGCCCACACCCGCGGCCCGCATCCCGCAACTGGCGGAGCCGGGGCGGTGGAGCGACGCCTGCGTCAGGAGAGCTCGGTGAGGCGACGGGCCGTGGCCTCCAGGTCGTCGTTCCGCACTGCGATCTCAACCACCCTTCGGGGGGAGGTGGCGACGATGATCTGCGCGTCGCTGCCGTGGAAGGCCTCGGCCTTGTAGCGCACGGCGCGGACCGACACCTCGAGGGGCTGGTCGAGGGTCACCGGGGCCTCGCCGCGACGGGTCACGAGGGCCACGTCGTTCGGGTCATCGACCATGAACTCCGCCCTGCCCCCCTCGGGCCCGGGCAGCCGGAGCCCCCCGTCGACCCACATCCCCCACCCCCGGGAGGTGGTGCGACGGGCCTTGCACGGCACCACCACCGCCTCACCTTCGACGAGGCGCTCGCGACGGTCCGCCACCTCACGACGGGCGCGCCGCCACCGGATGCGACCACTGTTCGACGAGCGACGTTCGTGATAGCCCGTCATCGCGCAACGGTGGGATGACGGCCACAACGGTCGACGACGGTGGCGGTCATGGGCGGGTCGCGCGCGGCGACGCGACACGGCCCCGGGCGCACGCCCGGGGCCGGTGTCACGACGGGTCGCTCTCAGCGGGCCTTGAGGGCCTCGATGAGCTTGGGCAACACCTTGTGGACGTCGCCGACGATGCCAAGGTCCGCGATGCCGAGGATCGGCGCCTCGGGATCCTTGTTGATGGCCACGATGTTCTTCGAGCCCTTCATGCCCACCATGTGCTGGGTGGCGCCGGAGATCCCCGCCGCGATGTAGACCGTCGGCTTCACGACCTTGCCGGTCTGTCCCACCTGGTAGGAGTACGGCACCCAACCGGCGTCGACGATGGCCCGCGACGCGCCCGGGGCGCCCTTGAGCAGCTTGGCCAGCTCCTCGATGGTCGAGAACTTGTCGGCCTCGCCGAGTCCTCGCCCACCGGCGACCACGACAGCCGCCTCGTCGAGCTTTGGGCCGATGCTCTCCTCGACGTGGCGATCGAGGATCTTGGCCGCACCGGCCGCGCCGACCTCGGCCCGGGGCAGCTCGGCCACCTCGGCCGCGGCGCCGCCGGACTCCTCGGCCACGAAGGACTTGGGCCGGAACGTCGCCAGGGCAGGGCTGCCGGCGGCGAACTTGGTCTTGACGATCTGTGTGCCGCCGAAGATCGGCTCGGACACGA
Source organism: Iamia sp. (assembly GCF_035575815.1). Taxonomy (NCBI): domain Bacteria; kingdom Bacillati; phylum Actinomycetota; class Acidimicrobiia; order Acidimicrobiales; family Iamiaceae; genus Iamia; species Iamia sp. Next base: position 4,415 of record NZ_DATLXO010000006.1, on the reverse strand, counting down.
CGATGCTGTCGCCGTCGACCTCGACGTCGGTGTTGTTGGTGATGACGGGCTTGTCGAGCTTCACCGACAGCCGGGCGACGATGTCGCGCCCGTCGTAGGTGGAGCCAAAGAAGATGGCGTCGGGAGCCTCGCCGCCCTCGATGGCCTGGGCCAACGCCGCGGCCAGGTGGACGCCCTGCATGCCGCCCTCGAGGTCGCCGGTGGCGAGGACCTTGGTGGCGCCGTGGGCGCCGAGGACCTCGGCGATGGCGTCAGCGGGACCGCCGACGAAGGCCTCGACGTTGTCGGTCAGGGTGCGGGCCTTGGCGAGGACCTCGAGCGTGATGGGAGCCACCACGTCCTCGGCGACCTCGACGTGGACCCAGATCTTGGAGAGTGCCATGGGGATCTGCCTTTCGTCCTCAGAGGACCTTGAGACCGTCGAGGAAGTCGACGATCTTCGCATGGGCCTCGCCGTCGTCCTCGATGACCTCGCCGGCCTCACGCTCAGGGGCGGCGGCGACGTCGACGATCTCCTGGCCGGCGCCCGACCAGCCGACCAGTGCGGCGTCGATGCCGAGATCAGCCACGGTGACGGTGTCGAGGGGCTTGGACTTGGCGGCCATGATCCCCTTGAAGGAAGGGTACCGGGGCTCCACCACGCCGGCGGTCACCGACACCACGGCGGGCAGGGGCGACTCGACCTGGTCGTAGCCGGCTTCGGTCTGGCGGCGGACCTTGACGGTGCCATCGGCGATGTCGACCTCCTTGGCGAAGGTGATCGACGGCAGGTCGAGGAGCGCGGCGAGCTGCTCGGGCAGGGTGCCGGTGTACCCGTCGGACGACTCCGTGGCGGCGAGCACCAGGTCGAAGCCCTCGGCCCGCCCGATGGCCGCGGCGAGCACCTTGGCGGTGTCGAGGGCCCCTGTGCCGGCAAGGGCGTCGTCGCTGACGAGGATGGCCTTGGCCGCCCCCATCGCGAGAGCTTGGCGGAGCCCCGCCACCTCGCCGTTCGGGGCCATGGAGACGAGGGTGACCTCGCCCTCCCCGGCCTTGTCGACGAGCTGCAGCGCCATCTCAACGCCGTAGGTATCAGACTCGTCGAGGATGAGCTTCCCGTCCCGCTTCAGGGTGTGATCCGACGTGAGGGCGCCGGGATCAGCGGGGTCCGGGATCTGCTTGACACAGACGACCACGTTCATGGGGTGGGAGTCTGGTGGCTCATGGACGACGGGCCAAATCCGAGCGGAGGAGGCCCCGCACCCCGCTCGCGCGCCCGGGCGGTGCTGGTCACGGCGGCGGCGACCATGCTCGCGATCTCCACGGGGCTGGCGGCGCAGGGTGGCCTGGTGGTCGGCGAGCGGCCGGTGTTCGAGGCCCTGAACGACCTCCCGCGCCCTGCGGGACTGCCCCTCGTGGTGGTCATGGGAGCCGGCACGTCGGTGGGAAGCCTCCTCCTGGCGCTCGTCGCGCTGCTGGCCGGTCGACGGCGGGCGGCGGCGGCCATCGGCGGGGCCTGGCTCGTCGCCCGGATCCTCAGCACGGTCATGAAGGTGACCGTCGATCGGGCCCGGGCCCCCGGGCTGATCACCGATGCCGTGCTGCGTCAGCACCTCCCGGCCGATCCGGGGTTCCCGTCCTCCCACGCCGCCATCGCCGGTGGCGTGGCCGTGGCCGTCGGCTGGGCCTGGCCCCGGGCCCGATGGCCGGCGCTCGTCGTCGCCGTCCTCGTGGGCCTGGCCCGCATGTACGTCGGTGTGCACCTTCCCCTCGACGTGGTCGGTGGTGCCGCCCTCGGCCTGCTCAGCGGCCTGGCCGCCGTCGCCGTCGTCGAGGCCCGGTGGGGCCCATCGCGTGCCGCATCGGTCGACGCCGAGCGCCCCTCGCCAGAGGGACGGCGGTGACGCACCGTGCCGGGTGACCGGGGTCCCTGGTCAGGAGACCAGGGAGGCGAAGGCGACGACGTTGTCGAAGTAGTGGCCGGTGTCGGGGTCGAAGGCTCCGCCGCAGGTGATGAGGCGCAGCTCGGATCCCTCGGTCGCCCCGTACACGTCGTTCGTGGGGAAGGCGTCCTTGGCGTGGCGCTCCACCCGGTCAACCCGGTAGGTGACCTCCTGGCCGGCGTCCAGGCGCACCGTGACCTCGTCGCCGGGGCCCAGCCGGTCCAGTGACGCGAACACCCCCGTCTCGCCCGCCAGGTTGACGTGACCGGCGATCACCGCGGGCCCGGGAGTGCCGGGTACCGACCCGCCCGACCACCACCCGGTGTCTTGGGCGGTGGAGGGCACCTCCAGGCTCTTGTCGGGGTTCAGCCCGAGCCGGGTCACGGAGGCATCGACGCCGATGGCAGGCACTGCGACCTGCACCGGCCGCTCGTCGCCGGAGATCTCCCCGGCCTCGGAGGCCGCAGGCGGCGGAGCCGTGGTGGCGGGGGCGGGGGGAACCGTCGTGGTCGTCGGCTCCGGACCCGTCGTGGTCGTCGGCTCCGGACCCGTCGTGGTCGTGGGCTCCGTCGCCGTCGTGGTGGTCGGACCCGTCGTGCTCGTTGGCTCCGGACCCGTCGTGCTCGTGGGCTCCGGACCCGTCGTGCTCGTGGGCTCCGGGCCCGTCGTGGTCGTCGAGCTGGGCGAGGCCGGGGGCGCCGTGGTCGTCACCGCCGGGGCCGCGGTCGGCCCGTCCCCCTCACCGAGGAGGAGCGTCGCCGCGAGCGCAGCGGTGCGGAGGCGAGCGGTGGGGCTCAGGACCGGGCCCTGCGACCCACGGTCCAGGACAGCAGGGCGGCACCGGCCAGCACGGCGGCGGCGGCGAAGGGCAGGAACGCCCCGGTCGCCGACCCGTCGCCCTCACCGATGGGGGCGAGCCCGGTGTCGACACCACCCTGGGGGACCTCACCGTTGCCGGCATCGTCGGTCCAGGTCACGGTCGTCTCCGAGGTCAGCTCGGCGTCGTCACAGCCGTTGCCCTCGGGATCGGCGCAGAACGTGATGGTCTGGGTGCCGGGCACGTCGGAGACCGTGCGCACGTGGTACTCCTCGTTGGCGTCCTCGTAGCCCGAGAGCACACAGAGCGTGTCGCCGTTGGAGAGCGTCGCCGACTTGTCGTCGGCCTCCATGCCCTCGATGTCCATGCCGTCGGGGTCCGGGCAGGCCGAGGCCGAACCGACACCGGACACCTGGAACGCGGCCTGGACGTCGATGCGCGCCCCGGCGTCGTCGAAGAGGCAGGCATCGGTGTGGACGTTGTCGGTCATCGGGTCGGTGACCACGGGCTGGGTGTCGTCCTGGTCGGGTGCCTCGCCCTCCACGTCACCGCATCCCGAGTTCGGGTCGACGTCGGGGTTCTCGGTGGGCATGCCGGTGTCGGGGTTGATGTAGGCCACCGCGTCGGCGGGCGTCGGCTCCGGGTCCTGGGCGGCGCCGGGGCCGGCCGCAGCGACGCTCAGGCCGAGCATCAGGGCCAGCACCGCGCCCATCCGGGCGATCAGCTTCTTGGTCGGGAACATGGGGGTCTCCTCGTGGTCGGTTTCGACTCTCCATGTCCGCCGGGCGCCCAACGTCACACCCGACATGCGACAAACCTGCCGGCGCGGCCCACCGCGACGACGCCGGTACTAGGTTCACCGGCATGTGTGGAGACTGCTGGAACGCCGCCATGGGGGCGCCGGCCGCCCTGGTGGCCGGACGCTTCGCCTGGGTGGGCTACAAGGATCGCATCCCGTTCCTGGGGGGACGGGGCCGCCGGGCGACCGACTCCGGGCGCGGCGACCCGGGCTTCGAGCCGCCGCGGCCCGGCGAGACGGTGGAGGTCGACATCGAGGCGGTGGCCGCGCCCGAGCGTGAGCCGGTCCTCGGGCGTGAGCCGCTCCTCGACCGTGAACCGCTCCGTGAGCGCGAGCGGGACCGGGAACTGGTGCTGCCGTCCCCCCGGTGAACGGGTCGGGCACAGCCGCCGTCATCGCCCACCGCACGTGTCCGCTGAACGCCCCGGAGAACAGCCGCGAAGGGATCGCCTTCGCTGCGCAGGTGGGCGCCGACGCGGTGGAGATCGACCTCCGCCTGAGCGGCGACGGCGTCCCGGTGCTCTCCCACGACCCGATCACCCTGCGGACCACCCGGCGGCCCTTCGTCGTCGGTCGCACCCGAGCGGCGCGGCTCACCTCGCTCCGCCTGCGGGACTCCGAGGAGACACTGCCCTCCTTCGCCGACATCCTCGCCGTGCTCCCCGACGGCCTCGACCTCGCCGTCGACGTGAAGGACGGCGTGGCCATGGCCGCCGCCATCGACACCCTCGAGGAGGCCGGGATGCTCGACCGGGCCCGCCTGTGGAGCACCAGGGTCGAGGCCGTTGCGGTGGCGCGCCGCCGGGCCCCCGCCAACGAGCGGGCCTGGCTGCACAACACCCTGCGCGAGGGCGCGGCGCTGGCCTACCTGCGCCGG
>NZ_DATLXO010000005.1:0-2408 GCF_035575815.1 Iamia sp. | reverse complement strand
CTGCGGCGGCGGAAGCTCATCATCATCCTCACCACCATCGCCGTGGTGCTCGTCGCCCTCGCCTACTCGTTCCTGCAGACGCCGGTCTACCGGGCCTCGGCCGAGGTGCTGCTCGACGAGCGAGCCTCCGATGCCATCCTCAACCCCGACCAGCAGACGAACTCCGTCGACCGGCAATCTCGGGTGCAGACCGAGATCGAGGTCATGCGCTCCCGTCTGGTGCGCGACGCCGTGCGCGACGAGCTGGGCTACACACCGACCGTGACCATCGCGACCAAGGGCGAGACCAGCGTCGTGAGCATCAGCGCCACCGACACCGCACCCGAGCGCGCCGCCCGCGAGGCCAACGCGTACGCCACCACGTTCATCGACGTGCGGCGCGAGGCCAACATCGCCGATCTCACCGAGGCCGCCGAGGTGCTCGAAGGCCAGCTCACCGAGATCGACACCCAGATCTCCGACCAGGAAGCGGTCGTCGCCGACCTGCAGGCCGAGGTCGACGCCGCCCCCGACGACCTGACCCGAGCGCAGGAGACCGAGCGCGACGCCGCCCAAGCCACCCTCGAATCCCAGCGCGTCTCCCTCGCCACCCAGCGCAACGAGTACAGCAGCCAGCTGGGCGAGCTGCGCCTGGCGGTCAACACCACCCGCATCGGCGGCGGCCAGGTGGTCTCCCAGGCCGTCGCCCCCGGGTCCCCCTTCGCCCCTGACCCGGTGCGCAACGCCTCGGTGGCCCTGGTGCTCGGCCTGCTGCTCGGCGCCGGGCTGGCGTTCCTCCGCGACTACCTCGACGACACCGTGCGCACCAAGGACGACCTCGACACCCTCACCGGCGGACTCGAGGTGCTGGGCCTCATCCCGCTGGTGGAGGGGTGGAAGGACCACGCCCGGCCCCAGCTGGTGTCGGTCTCAGCCCCGACCTCACCCGCGGCGGAGGCCTACCGCGGCCTGCGCACCTCGCTGCAGTTCATGGGCATCGACCGCGACATCCGCCTCGTGCAGTTCACCAGCGCCTCGGCCTCGGAGGGCAAGACCACCACCCTGTCGAACATCGGCGTCGCCCTGGCCCGAGCCGGCAACCGGGTGATCATGGTCGACTGCGACCTCCGCCGCCCCCGCCTCCACCAGTTCTTCGGCCTCGACAACAGCGTGGGGTTCACCACCGCCATCCTCGGCGAGGTCGACATCACCGACGCCATCATCGACATCCCCGACGTGCTCCGCCTCTCGGTGGTCGCTTCGGGCCCGCCGCCGCCGAACCCCTCCGAGCTGCTCTCCACCCGGGCCGCCTCGACGATGCTCGGGTCGCTCGTCGAGTTGGCCGACTACGTGCTGATCGACTGCCCGCCGCTGCTGCCGGTGTCCGACGCCGTGATCATCGCCGGCACCGCCGATGCCACCGTGCTCATCACCAGCGTCGACAACACCACCAAGCGCAACCTGTCCCGGGCCATGGAGGTCCTCCGCCAGGTCGACGCCCCGCTCATCGGCGCGGTGCTCAACGGACTCGACGAATCCGCGGCCTACGCCTACAGCTACGGCGACGGCTACGGCTACGCCGCCAGCTACGCCCACAGCGACAACGGTCGCAGCCGCTTCGGCCGCAGGCGGGGTCGAGCCCGCGTGGGCTCCGACGACGCCGCCCAGGCCCGCCTCCCCCACACCGTGCCCGACGACCGCGAGTAGCTTCGGCCTTGCTCGCGTACGAGCGGACCTTGGCCGCGGACACGGGCTTGGTGCGCGGTGGCTTAGCTTAGGCACCGCGCACGCTCGTGAGCTCGTCGAGGCTCGCGCCGTGCACGACGCGACCGTCGCCGCGGATCTCGTTTCACAGCTGGCTCCGGCCCGCCACGCGTGACGCGGCCTCGTCGCTGCTCACCTCGAGCACCTCGACGGGATTGCCGGTGAGCCGTCGGACATCGGTGCGCCACTGCTCGATCGAATCCGCCCACTGCTCGTCGTCCTCGTCGACACCGCTCGGGCGCACCATTACGACGTCGATGTCGCTGTCGACGGTGGCCTCACGGCGAGCGAACGAACCGAAGACAACGATGCTCACCGGGGGAACGGGGAGGCCCCGGGCCAATCGGCCGAGCTCGTCGAGCACGGTGTCGGTGGAGCGGGCGAGGCTGAGGATCACGCGCGAGGCAACGTGCTCGGGGACGAGCCGGAACAGCGAAGACGGCGGGACCTCCCGACGCTCGACGACCCCGCGACCGCCACATGGTGCACCCGATCATCCGGCGACGCGGACCCGGAGACCGGGCGCCGGGGTGAGGTCGAGCACCCGCCATCGTGGGTCGGCCTCGGCGAGAGCCCGACGGAGTCGCGCTGCGGCCTCGAGGTCGTCGGGGCCGAGCAGGGTGACGGTGCCTCCCGCTCCGCCGGCGCCGTTGACCTTCCACCCC
>NZ_DATLXO010000004.1:0-12043 GCF_035575815.1 Iamia sp. | reverse complement strand
ATCACCAGCACGTCGGGCGTGACGTCACCGGTGCCCCGCTCGCGCAGCGCGGCGCGCTGCTCGACGCCGAAGCGGTGCTGCTCGTCGACCACCACCGCGCCCAGCGAGGCGAAGGTCACCGTCTCGGAGATGAGCGAGTGGGTGCCGACGGCGACATCGATCGAACCGTCGGCCAGCCCGGTGAGGATCCGCTTGCGCTCGGTCGGCGTGGTGCGGGCGGTGAGCAGCGCGACGGCGACGGGCCGCACGCCGAGCAGCGTGGTGCCGCCGTCATCGACACCGACGCCGTCGAGCAGGCCCCGGATGCTCAGGTGGTGCTGCTCGGCGAGGACCTCGGTGGGCGCCATGAGCGCGCCCTGGTGCCCGCCGGCCACCGCCACGAGCAGCGCCGAGAGGGCCACCACCGTCTTGCCCGAGCCGACGTCGCCCTGCAGCAGGCGGTGCATGGGGTGGGGCCCGGCCAGATCGGTGGTGATCTCGTCGATCACCCGCCGCTGGGCGCCGGTGAGGGGGAACGGCAGGTGGGCATGGAAGTCGGCGACGAGCCCCGGCGGCCCGGCGACGGCGTGCGGAATGCCCCGGGTGCTGCGCTCGAGAGCGCGCTTGCGCAGGACGAGGGCGAGCTGGATGCGGAGCAGCTCGTCGAACACCAGGCGCTTGCGGGCCACGGCCACGTCGGGCCATCCCTCGGGCTGGTGGATGCCACCGAACGCCCGCGTGCGGTCGGCCAGGTCGTGCTCGGCCCGGATCGCCTCGGGGACCGGGTCGGCGAAGGTCCCGGCCCGGTCGAGCACCTCGACCATCCACCGGCCCACGTCCTGGGACGTGACCCGCACCCTCTCCGACTGCGGGTAGACGGGCACGAAGCGTCCGGTCTGATCGCCGATGAGGTCGACGACGGGGTTGGTCATCTGGAGCGCGCCGTTGAAGGTGTCGACCTTCCCGAACAGCACGCACTGGGTGCCGGGGGCGAGCTGGCGCTCGCGCCAGGCCTGGTTGAAGAAGGTGACCTTGAGGTGCCCCGACTCGTCGCTGACGTCGACGGTCACGAGCGTCCGGGGCGGGCGGCCCCGCGTGCGGCGCGACGACGCCCGGCGCACCTCGGCCACCACCAGGGCCTCGGCCCCGGGGCGGAGGTCGCGGATGCGGGCCTCGTTGGTGCGGTCGATCCACCGGCGGGGGTAGTGCGTGAGCAGGTCGAGGACCGTCTCGATCCCGAACGCCTCGGCCAGGCCGGTGGCCGACTTCGGCCCGATCCCCGTCAGCTCGGTGACCGGCAGGCGGGCGAGCTGCGAGAGCCGACGAGCCATCCCGCCGACCCTACGCCCCACCCCCTCCTCGCCGGCCCGAACCCCTCCGCGGCCGTCCTCCCGAACCCCTTCCCGCGATCTTTGAGCGGTTGAGTGCAGTAGCGGCGCACAACCGCTCAAAGGTGGTCGATGCGGGGCCATGATCCGCTGCCGGCACCGACGGCGACCGACCGGGGCGGTCGCGGGAGGCACTAGGCCGCCACACCCGAGACCAGGCGATCGACCTCGGCCCGCGTCACCTCGGCCCGGCGGGTGAGCGCCGTCCACCCGAACCGGGCGACCACGTGTCCCGTGGCGACGAGCCGAGCGTCGCAGATCGCATCGTGGGCGACGTCGGACGGCTCGGTGTGGAACGGGGCCCCGTCGAACTCGATCACGACCCGCGACCGTCGCACGAGGACATCGACGCGCCGGATGTAGCCCTGCTCGTCGGACATGGGCACCTGCCACTCGATGCCCGGCACCGTCGAGAGCACTGACCGTCCGACCTCGTCGAGCTCGCTCTCGGTGGGGACGTAGTCGACGCCGCGAGCATCGAGCTGGGCGCGGAGCCGGCGGGTGCCAGGGCGTCCCCTCCCTCCGAGGTCGAAGAACACCCGGTAGAGCCCCGCAACGGTGCACGACTGCCCGCGAAGGGCCCTCTCGATCGCCCGGTCGAGCCGGTGAGGACCGGTCGTGCGGGCGAGGTCGAACAGCGTCCGGGGCACAGTTGTCACCGGCACCCGCCGCACGATCGTCAGGTGGTGGTCGGGGAGCAGCGTCGAGCGATGGACCCAAATCCCTGATCGTCCCGCGCTCAGGCCGTAGGGGCGAACGAGCTCGACCCGGGGATCGGCGGAGTCCACCCCGAGCCCCCAGAGCGCGGCCGCTGTGTGGTGCGAGGCCCAGGCCCCGCCGCCCGACGCACGGATAGCGGCCAGGGCCCGCCCCTCGAGGGTCGGCGGCGCGCCAGCGATCCGCAGCGCCCCGCGACTCTCGACCACGAGGCGTCCCCCGGCGACCCAGCGATCGATCTGCCGGGCTCCGAGCCCTGCGGCCACCAGCTGTTGGCGGGTGGCGACACCGTGATGCGCCTCCACCGTCGTCATGAGATGTCTCCACCGTTCCATCCACCCATGGTCTCGCGGGGGTGCGACAGTCAGGCCGGATCAGCGTGCCGACTCGGCTTCTCCAGCGCGGCGGCGACCGGCCCGGGCATCGGGACTTTGAGCGGTTGAGTGCAGGTGCGGCGCACAACCGCTCAAAGCTGGCGGGTCAGGGGGTGGGGGCCCGGCGGAACCAGGCGCCGTGGGGGTGGGAGGTGCCCCAGACGGCGGGCGGAAGCTCCCGACCGTCGCGCCAGCGATGGGCACCGAGGACCGTGCCCGCTCCGGTCTCGGTGTGGATCCCGGCCATGCCCTCGGGCGCCGCCAGGTCCGGCACGCACCCCGGCGGCTCTGCCGTGAGCCACGACACCGGGCGACCGTCGGCGGCGAGGTCGGCCAGGGTGGCGGCAACGTCGCCGCGCCGGTCGCGCCGGGCGTAGGTGAGGGCCCACGAGCTGAACACCACGAGGTGGACCGCAGCACCGGACCCCTCAGCGGCGAGACGCGCGCCGGCCACGGCCCGGGCGGAGTGGGCCACCGGGCCCAGGTCGGCGACCATGTCGCCGGCGACCACCTCGGGCGGATCGGGTCGCAGGGCCCGGACTGCAGCCCGGAAGCGCTCGAGGCGACCGGGCACGTCGGGCCACAGGCAGGCCTCCAGCCAGCGCACCTCGCGGGCATCGTCGAGCCCCACCGGGTGGAGGTCGAGCCCGACGCGCTCGACGATCGCGGGCAGGGCGAGCTCGGAGACTGAAGGGCCGTCGCGCTGCCTGCCGGCGCAGACGACCTCCGATCCCGGGTCGCCGAGGACGACGGGCCGGAGGCCCTCGGGCGGCGAGACCTCGATGCGGTAGCGGTCCAGGCCGAGCAGCAGACCGGCGCTGCAGCCCATCTCCACCAGGGCGACCGGGGCGTCGGCGACATCGGCGCAGGCGTGGGCGACGAGCGGGGCCAGGTGCACCACCCGGTTGACCTCGTTGGTCTGGGTGGCGCGGGTGGCGATCACGTCCCGCAGCTCATCGGCGTGCTCGAAGCAGGCGGTGCGCACCTCGGGCCACGGATCGCCGTCGGGCACCCCTCCACCGGTGACGCTCGGGTACCAGCGGGCCAGCCCGAGATCGGTCCGCCGCAGCACCAGGTCGTGGAGGGCGGCGAGGAACAGCACCGGTCGGGCCTGGCCGGGGCGGGCCACTGCGAGCAGGGATGCCGCTGCGTCGTCGGCGGCCGCTCCCTCGCAGATGGCCCGGTACAGCCGCAGCTCGGGGTACGTCGCGGCGAAGGCGGCGAACATGGCCTGCAGATCGGCCACCGTGGCCGCGACGGCGTCGTGCCCGCTGGCCGATGCGCGCTCCGATCGGCTCACCCTCGGAGCCTACGAGCCGGCGCCCGCCGGGCCCCGAGCGCCTCACACCGCCCACCGAGGCTTGCGCCCCCAGCGGCGGGGAAGGTGTGGGGGCTACTCGATGCCGAGGTAGTAGGGGTAGAGGGGCTGGCCGCCGTGGTGGACCTCGGCCTCGATGTCAGGGTGGGTCTCGCCCAACCACTCGGTGATGCGCCGGGTGCTGGCGGCCGAGGCCCCCTCTCCCTCGATCAAGGTGATGATCTCGTGGTCGTCGGTGAGCAGGGCGGCGAGCAGGTCGCAGGTGACCCCGGCGAGGTCCGGACCCACGGCCCGGATGCCGTCGCGGGCGATGCCGAGCCAATCGCCCTCGGCGATGGGGCCGGCGTCACAGGTGCTCTTCCGCACGGCCTGCGTGACCTCGCCGGCGACGACGGCGGCGGCGGCCTCGCCCATGGCCGCCGCGTTGGAGTCCGCGGTGGCCTCGGGGTCGTAGCAGATGAGGGCGGCGAAGCCCTCGGCGATGCCCCGGGTCGCCACGACGCGCACCGTCTTGGTGGTCAGCTCGTCGACCTGCTCGGCCACGGGGATGATGTTCTTGTTGTTCGGCAGCAGCACCACCTCGTCCGCGGCGGCGGCCTCGACCGCCTCGACCAGCTGCTGGGTCGAGGGGTTCATCGACTGGCCGCCGGTGACCAGCCGCTGCACGCCCATGGCCGTGAAGATGCGGCCCACACCGTCGCCGGTGCCCACCGCGACGACCGCGGTGGGAACCGGCTCGACCGGGGGCGGGGACACACCGGCGGCGGCGGCCGCGCCCTCGCGGACCCAACGCTCCTCCTCGACCTGCTCCAGGAGGTCGGTGACCCGGATCTCCCGGGGTCGGCCGATGTCGACCGCGGCCTCGATCGAGGCGCCGATGTCGTTGGTGTGGATGTGGCAGTTCCAGATGCCGTCGCCGCCGACGACCACTATCGAGTCGCCGATGCCGCCCCACACCTTCTTGAACGCGCTGATGGTCTCATCGGGCGCCTCGAGGAAGTACATGACCTCGTAGCGGAGGTCGCCGACGTCGTGGTCGTCGTGGTCACCGGCATCGGCGTGGTCGCGCCGCGCGTCGAGGTCGGGCTCGGGGCCGTCGTCGCCGGTCACCTCGGGCAGCGGGCGCCCGTCGGCCACGTGGAGCACGGCGTCGAGCAGCAGCAGCAGGCCGGTACCGCCGGCGTCGACCACCCCGGCCTGGGCGAGCACGGGGAGCATCTCGGGCGTGCGCGCCAGGGCGTCGTGGCCCTGGGCGTGGGCCGCCTCGGCCACCGCCACCAGCGAGGGCGCCGCGCCACCGGTGGGGTCCACCGCGGCCTCGGCCGCCTCCGCCGCCTCGCGGATGACGGTGAGGATCGTCCCCTCGACCGGCCGGGGCACCGCGGCGTAGGCGCCGTCGCACGCAGCCCGCAGGGCCCGGGCGAGGGTCGGGCCGTCGAGGCCGCCGGCCTCGGCCACGGTGACGGCGATGCCCCGGAGGATCCCCGAGAGCAGCACCCCGCTGTTGCCCCGCGCGCCCATGAGCGAACCGTGGCTCACGGCCCTGCACGTGGCGGCCAGGTCGGGCCCGGCCCCCTCGAGCTCGCCCACCACCGACTCGATGGTGAGGGCCATGTTCGTACCGGTGTCGCCGTCGGGCACCGGGTAGACGTTGAGCCGGTTCACCAGCGCCTGGTGGGAGCGGAGGGCGTCGCGGAAGGCCCCCACCACCCGCCGCAACTCGTTGGCGCCGAGGCGCTCGGTCGTCATGGCGCCGCATGCTACCGATCGGCCCATCCCCGCCCGGGAGGCTCCACCCCTCGAGCCCGGGCGTGGGTCCGGTTTGTGGGGGCCGGGCCGAGCCCGTAGCGTCTCCCGGTCCCCGGAGGATCCGTGGGTCGAGATCGACGACAGAGGTCCCAGCGCCATGGCATCGACGTGTGAGGTGTGCGGCAAGAAGCCGTCGTTCGGCATGAGCGTCAGCCACTCCCACCGGCGCACGAAGCGCCGTTGGAACCCCAACATCCAACGCATCCGCGCTGTCGTCGGCGGCAGCACCCGGCGCGTGGACGTGTGCACGGGTTGCATCCGCGCCGGCAAGGTGCAGAAGGCTCGTCACACCCAGCGGCCGGTCGAGGCCTGAGCCGAGGGGCGCAGGATGTCCCCCGTGCCCCGCATGGGTGCTCGATCCCGCGTCCCGGTAGTGTCAGGGCCGTCGATGCCCGGCGGACCCACGGGGACCTCCCCGGGCCCGGGCGGCGCACCCGAGGGAGCCCCCACGTGCAAGGCGTGATCAAGTCCTACGACCCCGGCACCGGTGACGGTGTGGTCGTGCGCGACACCGATCTCGTCGAGCTCGACCTGGCCCGCGGTGCGCTGGTCGGCTCGGTGCTGCGCATGGTCCGTCAGGGCCAGCGCGTCGTCTTCGACCTCGACACCGACGGCCGGGCCACTTCCCTGCGCCTCGGTTCCGAGGTCGACATGGGCACCCCCGGCTTCCCGCGCGAGGGCCAGGTGCCGCCGCTCGCGGCCGATGCCGTCGCGCCCACCGGCCCACTTCCCTCGGAGACGGCCGACCCGGCCTGATCCGGCAACCCCTGACCCCGCTGGAGACACGATGACCGCCGCCACTGGCAACCAGAAGCTCACAGACTGGGTCGAGGAGTGGAGAGAGGTCCTCCAGCCCGCGGACGTCCACTGGTGCGACGGCTCCGGCGAGGAGTACGACCGCCTCTGCGCCGAGCTCGTGGCCAGCGGCACGTTCACGAGCCTGGACGAGGCCAAGCGCCCCCACAGCTACCTCGCGCTGTCGGACCCGGCGGACGTGGCCCGGGTCGAGGACCGCACGTTCATCTGCTCCGAGCAGGAGATCGACGCCGGCCCCACCAACAACTGGCGGGCCCCGGCGCAGATGAAGGACGAGCTGCTCCCGCTGCTCCGGGGGTCGATGCGGGGCCGCACCCTCTACGTGGTGCCCTTCTCCATGGGCCCGCTGGGCTCGCCCATCGCCCACATCGGCGTGCAGCTGACCGACTCGCCCTACGTGGCGGTCAACATGCGGATCATGACCCGCATGGGCCAGGGCGCCCTCGACGTGCTGGGCGACGGCGAGTTCGTCCCGTGCATCCACTCGGTCGGCTACCCGCTCGTCGACGCCGAGGGCGCCGAGCGGCCCGACGTGGCCTGGCCGTGTGACTCGGAGAACAAGTACATCAGCCACTTCCCCGACACCCGGGAGATCTGGTCCTACGGCTCGGGCTACGGCGGCAACGCGCTGCTGGGCAAGAAGTGCTTCGCCCTGCGCATCGCGTCGACCATGGCCCGCGACGAGGGCTGGATGGCCGAGCACATGCTCATCGTGGGCGTCACGAACCCCGAGGGCGCGAAGCGCTACATCGCCGCCGCCTTCCCCTCTGCGTGCGGCAAGACGAACATGGCCATGCTCATCCCCACCCTGCCGGGCTGGACGTGTGAGACCGTCGGCGACGACATCGCCTGGATGAAGCACGGTGACGACGGCCGCCTCTACGCCATCAACCCCGAAGCCGGCTTCTTCGGCGTCGCCCCCGGCACCGGCGAGAAGACCAACCACAACGCCGTGGCCGCCCTCCACGCCAACTGCATCTTCACCAACGTGGCCGCGACCGACGACGGCGACGTCTGGTGGGAGGGCTTCACCGATGAGACGCCCGACCACCTCATCGACTGGAAGGGCCAGGATTGGACGCCGGAGTCCTCGGCCCCCGCGGCGCACCCCAACGCCCGGTTCACCGCCCCCGCATCGCAGTGCCCGTCGATCGCCCCCGAGTGGGAGGACCCCAAGGGCGTCCCCATCTCGGCCATCCTCTTCGGCGGGCGCCGGGCCACCAACGTGCCCCTGGTGACCGAGTCCTTCAGCTGGCAGCACGGCACGTTCCTCGGCTCGATCATGAGCTCGGAGAAGACCGCGGCGGCCGCCGGCACCATCGGCGAGGTGCGCTTCGACCCCTTCGCCATGTTGCCGTTCATGGGGTACAACGCGGGGGACTACATGAAGCACTGGCTGGAGGTCGGCCGGGCCACCGACGCCGACAAGCGGCCGACGCTCTACTGGGTGAACTGGTTCCGCAAGGGCACCGACGGATCGTTCCTGTGGCCCGGCTTCGGCGAGAACAGCCGGGTGCTCAAGTGGGTCTTCGAGCGCCTCGACGGCACCGCCGACGCGATCGACACCGCCATCGGCCGGGTGCCCACGCCGGAGTCGCTCGACACCGGCGGGCTCGACGTCGACGACGACACCGTGGCCGAGCTGCTCGCCGTCGACAACGAGGCCTGGCAGGGTGAGATCCCGCTCATCGAGGAGCACTTCGCCTTCATCGGCGAGCGCCTGCCGTCCGAGCTCAACGACGAGCTGCTCGAGCTCGAGAAGCGCCTGGCCGACTGACGCGCCGGTCAGATCGTGCCGGTCGTGTCGGCACCGAGCAGGCCGCACTCCTGCAGGTCGACGACGACGCCACAGATCTCGGTGAGGTAGGCCGAGCGGTCGAGGGCGCCGGACTCGTGGCGCACCCGGATGTCGTGGAGCACCGCCTCCACCAGGCCGTCGGTGAGGCGGACGAAGACCCGGTCGGCCAACGCGGGCACCACGTCGAGCAGGGGCAGCATGCTGAGCACCTCGTCGAGCTCGGCATCGAGGGCCGCCGGGAGAGTGGACTGGTCTGCCATGGTCCCTCGGGTTCGACGCCGGCCCCGCCGCTCCCCCTGCGTCACGCGATCTTCACGAGGCGCGGTCGGAGGACGCGGCCGCCCGCCCCCGGCCCGAGCTCGGCTCCACCGCCTGACAACCCCGATGCCGGCCCAGGAGCACCTGTCCTCCCCACCGCTAGGTTGGGCGGGACCCGCTGGGCCCCGGCGGGCCGCGGCGCACCGGTCGCACCCTCGACCCCAGGAGACCCCGATGGCCGTCAGCGCGTACATCCTGATCCAGTCCGAGGTGGGCCGGGCCGCCCAGGTCGCGTCGGAGGTGGCCGCCATCGACGGCATCACCGCCGCCGAGGGCGTCACCGGCAGCTACGACGTCATCGCCCGGGCCGAGTCCGACACCGTCGACGAGCTCGGCAAGATGGTCGTGTCCCGGGTCCAGATGGTCGAGGGCATCACCCGTACCGTCACCTGCCCGGTGGTGCACCTGTAGCCGCCCGGCGGCGCGGGGCGTGTTGATCCGACGTTGCGATCCGGTTACGATCCGTCGCTGAATCGTCATCTACTCGGAAAGTCGGATCCACCGTTGCGCACCCGTCGTCTCGCCCCCGCCACCCTGGCCCTCGCCCTCCTCGTCCTGGCCGGCTCCCTGGCCGCCTGCACCCCCGGTGTGAGCGCCGTCGATCACGCCCGCCAGATGATCGGCACCCGCTACACCTACGGGGGCGCCTCGCCCTCGGAGGGGTTCGACTGCTCGGGGCTCACGTCCTGGGCGTGGAACAAGGCGGGCGTCGATGAGATCCCGCGCACCTCGAGCGCCCAGCACGCCTGGGCCACGCCCATCTCGCGCTCCGAGCTCCAACCCGGCGATCTCGTCTTCTACAGCGCCGGCGGCCCCGAGGGCACGGTCAGCCACGTGTCGCTCTACGCTGGTGAGGACAAGCTGATCCAGGCCCCCAACCGTGACCGAAACGTCGAGGAGGTCTCCATCGACAGCTACTGGACCTCCAACCTGGTCGGCTACGGGCGCATCCCCGCCTCGGCCATGCCCGAGAGCTCCTAGCGTCTCTCCAGCTCTCCCGATCCCGGGGGCCAGCGGCAACGACGCCGCCGCCCCCGGTGTCGGGACTCGTCCTCCGTCCCGTCCCGGCTCCACCCGGCGGCGGGGCGGAGTCGCGTCCGACCTTCGGTGTCGTCGCCGAGCGGCGGTGGACCGGTGAGGGCGGCGCCTCAGCGGTGCAGCACCATGGCCCGTAGCCCCATGCCCATCAGGAAGAGGCCGCCCAACCCGTAGAGCAGGTACGTCTTGTCCTTCAGCTGGGCGCGGTAGGAGTAGATGATCGCGACCGCGAACAGCGACGCGAAGCCATACAGGGTGTGGAAGTCGGTGGGCTCGATGTCCTCGACGTTCTGGTAGGCGACACCGAGGGCCACCTGGACGAAGATCGCCACCTGGGCGGCGATGGTGAACCACCACAGCGGGCGCACCCGCAGCGCCGGGCGCCAGTGCGCTCCCAGGGCCCACAGCCCGGCGACGGCGTTGGCGACGACCACGACCCAGGCGCCCGCCGTGTGGGCCTGCGCCAGGGCCGAGGCGACGACCAACGGGTCAGCCCGCGGCGGGCGACGAGCCACCGGCGGGGGTGAAGGTCCACACCTCGCTGGAGACCGACACCGGCGGAGGCGCCTCGGCCCCCTCGCGCTCCGGCGCCGGGCGATGACCGGCGCCGAAGGCGGGCGAGGCCATCCAGGCATCGAACGCCGCCTGGTCGCGCCAGCGGGTCAGCACCAGCCACTGGTCGCGCCCGTCGGTCGGCTGCAGGAGCTCAAAGCCCTCAAAGCCCTCCTGACCGTCGACCGCACCGGCGCGCGCCGCGAACCGCTGGGCCAGCTCGTCGCCACTGTCGGGCGGGACGGTGATGGCGTTGATGATGACGATGCTCACGGCGACGGGGCTCCTGGGTGGGGGGAGCCCGAAGGTAGAGGATGAGCCCGCAGCGCGTCCCACCGGACCGGGCCCGCGGTCGGGGTCTCGTCCTCGGCGTCGCGGACCAACGGGAGCCAGAGGGTGAAGGTCGAGCCGCCCCGAGGGTTGTCGGCCAGGCGTACCTCGCCACCGTGGCCCTCGGCGATCTGACCGACGATGGCCAGGCCCAGCCCGCTGCGCCCCTCGGCGCGCGCCCGGCGCTGGTCGCCCTTCCAGAACCGCTCGAAGACCCGCTCGTGGTCCGCGGGGGCGATGCCGGGGCCGGCGTCGTCGACCGCGATCCACGCCCACGGACCCTCGACGCCGACGGCGAGGCGCACCGCGGTGCCCTCGGGCGCGAGGCGCACCGCGTTGGCGACCAGGTTGGCGACCGCCTGGCGCAGTGCCACCCGGTCGCCCTCGACCTCGGCGGCCCGTTCGCCGGGGCGGAGCGCCTCGCACTCGAGGGTGAGGCGCCGGGCCGCGGCCGAGGTCGCGAACTCAGCGACGGTGTCCTCGGCGACATCGGAGAGGGCGACGCGGCTCCGCTCCCGCACCGGTGCGCCCTCGCGGGCGTAGGTGAGCAGGTCGTCGACCAGCACGCCCATGCGGGCGACCGAGCGGGTGACCACCTCGGCCGCCAGGCGCAGGTCCTCGGCTGACGCGTCGGGATCGGCGAGGGCCACGTCGAGGTTCGTGCGGATCACCGCCAAGGGGTTGCGCAGCTCGTGGGACGCCTCCTGGATGAAGCGCTGCTGCTGGCTGAAGGCGCCGTCGAGGCGGCCCAGCATGTCGTCGAAGGTGTCGGCCAGGTCCTTGAGCTCATCGGGCGGCCCCCGCAGGTCGATCCGCCGCGACAGGTCCGTGGCCCCGATGTCACGAGCCACCGCGGTGATGCGATCGATCGGGGCCAGCACCCTCCCGGCCACGAACCAGCCGACCCCCAGGCTGCCGACGAAGAGCAGACCGAGGGCCGAGAAGCTGTAGGACCGCAGCAGCTGGAGGGCCCGCCGGTTCACCCCCTCCTCGAAGGTCTCGAGGTCGCGCAGCTCGACCTCGGTGTAGAGGCGGCTGCCGTCGGGCAGCGTCTGGACCCGCAGCCCGGGCCGGCTCCGGGCCATCGAGGTGTCGTCGAGACGGGCGGCCAGGGCGAGGTAGATCCCGCCGACGAGGGTCGCGGCCAGGCCGAAGAGCACCAGCGAGTACAGGGCGGTGAGGCGGAACCGGATGGAGCCCATCCAGTCGGGCAGGCGAAGCGCGAGGCGCTCGATCCGGGGCGTCGTCATCCGGCTCGATGTCGAGCCGTGGGCGCCCCCGTCGACCCTCCTCGCGCTGGCGCCCCCGCGGGGCGTCACGGGCCGGGGCCAGGGCCGGGATCGGGTCCGTCGCCCTCGTCATCGACCTCGACATCGAGGAGCCGGTAGCCACGGCCGACCACCGTGTCGATCAACGACGACTCGCCCTCGACCTGCATCTTGCGGCGCAGGGTGCCCACGGTGACCCGCACCGTGTTGGTGAACGGATCGGCGTGCTCGTCCCAGACGTGGTCGAGCAGCCGCTCCTGGGACATCACGTGGCCGGGGTGGGCCATGAAGTAGCGCAGCAGGGCGAACTCCTTGGCCGTGAGGTCGAGCCGGCGCGA
>NZ_DATLXO010000003.1:0-1642 GCF_035575815.1 Iamia sp. | reverse complement strand
GGGGATCATGGACAAGCCCGGACTCCCGTGGGCTGCAGCTCGTGAGACCGCCATCTTCGCCGTGATGCGTGGGGACGAGTGGCAGCACCTACCGCCGGCCGAGGCCATAGAGCGGCTCAGGAAACACCACAAGGGAATCTGGGACGACAAAGCCCGCCGTGGCACCGCCGTCCATGAGCTGGCCCATGAGTGGGCCCGTGGCAACGAGATCGACGTGCCGCCGGGCTGCGCGCCGTACATCGATGGCTTGGCGCAGTTCTACGCCGACTGGCGACCGTCGTGGGTGGCGCTCGAGCGCAGCGTGATCTACGACCACGGCTACCTGTCGTACGGGGGTTCCTTCGACGCCATTGGCGACTTGGCCGATGGGCAGCGCTGGCTCCTCGATCTGAAAACCGGGAGCGCTTGCTATCCGGACACCAGCCTTCAACTGGCCGCCTACCGCCACGCCGACGCCATGGGCGTCTACGACGTCAAGGGCGATCTCGTCGCCACGCATCCAATGCCGGTGGTCGACGCCTGCGGGGTGCTGCATCTGCGTGACGACGGGACCTACTCCCTCATCCCGATGGAAGCGGGTCCGGACCAGTTCGAGTTCTTCCTCCACGCCCGGCGGCTGTGGGCATGGGGCCGCGCATCGAAGAAGGTAATGGGTGAGCCACTGGCCGCCCCGAGCAGAGAGGCGGTATCGGTGTGACCACCGACGACGAAAGTGTGACATTCCTACGCATGTGGCGGAACTTCTACGCCATCGACCGGCGTATCTGGAGTCGAAGCCGGATGGCCACGGCGTGGGGCTGCCTGAAGCTCACAACGTGGGTCCGCAAGTGACCACCGACGTAGCGACCGTGAACGGCGTCACCATCGACCACCAGGCGGTGCTCAAGGCGCTGAAGCTCGACCCCCGGGACCCGAATACGCAGGCGCTCTTGGTGGTCTGCGACCGGTACGGGCTCGACCCGCTGCTCAAGCACATGGTGTTGATCCAGAGCAGCCCGTACGTCACCCGTGACGGGTACCTCGCAGTCGCTCACCGCTCCGGCGTGTTCGACGGTATGGAGGTGCTGGAGCAGTCCGACGACGGCACGCACTACGTGGCCAAGGTGGCTGTATTCCGCAAGGACATGAGCCACCCGTTCACCTTCATCGGCCGGTTCCCCAAGAACAAGCCGATGGCCAAGGAGTACGGCCCGGAGATGGCGGTGAAGGTGGCCGAGGTCCAGGCCCTGCGCCGTGCGTTCAACGTCACGGGCATCGGTGCCGCCGACGAACGTTGGGACACCGTCCCCGACGTAGCGCCACCCGAGACCACGCCACGCCCGGCACTGCCACCGGCCAACGTCAACGCCGATGGCGAGGTGCTGACCGCCACCGTGCGCCGGCCGCCGCCCCAGGGTCCGCAGCCATTCACCGAGGACAACGAGAAGCTCGTTGACGCCGATACCCGACGGGCGTTCGTTGCGAAGGTCACCGAGTCCGGCTTCGACGGCGACGTGTTGTTCGCCATCGTCCACCGGGCCACGAAGGGGCGGACCATGAGCCTCGCCGCCGTCACCAAGGACGAGTGGCCCCGGCTCGAGGCGGTCCACCAGGCGCTGCTCGAGGGCAAGCTGGCCGAGTCGGTCATCGACGGCGCCGTGCG
>NZ_DATLXO010000002.1:0-12269 GCF_035575815.1 Iamia sp. | reverse complement strand
TCTCACGTTAGAGCACGGGCCTGGCGATCGGCGATCATCCCGGGCCGGCGTGGCCCGGCCGCCCCGGACCCCGACCCGAGCAGAGTGCCGCACCCATGACCGCCCCCGCCGATCCCGCTTCCGACGCCGCCGGCGGTGCTCCTCGTCCCGACCTCACCGCCACGCTGGCCGATGTGGCCGATGTGGAGGGCTGGTTGACGAACGGCCAGGCTCGGCTCCTCTGGGAGTCGGCCGCACGGGTGGTGCCGGGCGGGCGGATCGTCGAGATCGGGAGCTTCCGGGGCCGCTCCACCGTGGTGCTGGGCCGCTCGGCCGACCGCAGCATCGAGCTCGTCGCCATCGACCCCCACGCCGGCAACGACCGGGGTCCTCAGGAGATCGACGGCTTCGCGGACGAGGCCGCCCTCGACCACGAGGTCTTCGTGGGCAACCTCGAACGGGCCGGGGTGCGCGACCGGGTCACCCACGTCCGGGCCTTCTCCGATGCCGCCCACGGCCGGGTCGACGACCCGATCGACCTGCTCTACATCGACGGCGCCCACCGCTACGCCCCCGCCCGGGCCGACATCCGCGACTGGGGGGCGCGGGTCACCGAGGGCGGCACCATGTTGATCCACGACTCGTTCAGCTCGGTGGGGGTCACCCTGGCCATCGGACACGAGCTGTTCGGTGGGTCGCGGTGGCGCTACGTGGGCCGCTCAGGGTCCATGACCGAGTACCGCCGCGAGCGGTTGAGCCCCAAGGCCCGGGTGGCCAACGCCGTGCACCAGGCCCTCGAGCTGCCCTGGTTCGCCCGAAACGTGCTGATCAAGGCGCTCATCACGGCCCGGCTCGGGCGCCTGACCAAGCTCTTCGGACACGACCCGTCGGTCTGGCCCTACTGACCGGCCGGCGTCAGCCGTCGACGTCGGGCGGGGCGACGAAGACGGCCACGGGCCGGCCCAGCTCGATCATCCGTTCGATTCGGGCCCGCCCGGCCTCGGAGAGGGCACCGTTGAACCGGAAGGCGTAGGGGTCGTTGTCGACGAGCGGGTCCAGGTCCGATGCCCCGGTCGCATCGAGCTCCTCGATGACCGCGAACCGCAACCGCTCGTACTCGGCCCGGGCCTCGGCGGTGGCGGGATCGTGGTAGGCGATGCGGTGGGTGCCGGGCTTGGCCGCCCACACGTCGATGTCGGGGCCCACCGAGACGTGGATCCGGGCGGTGGCCTCGGACGGCTCGAGCACTCGGTGGCGACCGAACGCGGAGCGGAAGAAGCGGTTGGCCCCCACGTCGAATCCCTCGCGATCGAGCTCGTTCAACAACGAGAAGCCCCGGGCGCCGCCGTGCCAGGGATCGTTCCAGGTGAGGGAGTAGCGGCCGTCGCGCCCCGTCCCCGGCAGAGAACCCTCCGACAGCGCGGCGACGGTCTCGGGCACGATCTCGGCAGCCGACCGCGTGAGCTCGGGGTGGAACACCTCGGTGTGCGCGGCGTCGACGGTGGCCCGGGTGGTCAGGGCGAGCACGACGAGCGCAACGGCGGCCGCTCCGGCGGGCGCCAGCCGCGAGCGGGCCGGTCCGCGATCCGGGCCCCCAGCGCGACGGGCGCCCCACGCCGCCGCGGTCCAGCCGACTGCGAGGAGGAGCAGTGTCGCGATGCCCCATCCCCACAGTGCGAGGTAGCGGAACGGCGGGCCGAAGATCCGGCTCGCCGACACGAGGCCGCCCACGACGACGACGGCCAGGAGGGCGTGGAGGCGGAGGAGGGTCAGGTGGCGCATCCGCCATGCCAGTCCCACGGTGGCCACCCACGCCGCGACCAGCACCAGGCCGGGCAGCGTCGAGCCGCCGAGGAAGAACCGGCCGTCGATCGCCGGCTCCGTGAGCAGCGCCCACGGGTCGAAGGCCGAGAGCAGCACCTCGGCCCCCTCGACCAGCCCGAGCGGCTCCTCCGAAGGACTGCCGAAGTGGTCATAGATCGTGCTCAGGTTGTGGCCCTGCGACCCTGTGATCTGCTCGGCGATGGGCGGGAACCAGAGCAGGGCGCCGAGGGCCGTCCCGACCGCGACCCACCTGAGCGATGAGCGCAGGGCGTCCCTGTCGCGGCGTCGGTCGTAGACCCAGTAGCCGGCCGCCGCCACGCCGATGAGGGCCAGCACGCTCCCCAGCCCCACGTAGGAGATGTGCGTCTGGAGGCAGAACGACGTCGCGAACACGGCCACGGGGAGGGTCGGGAGGTCGCCGCAGAGCAGCGACCACGCCGCCACCATGGCCGTCACCCACCAGAGGATCGGGAGGTAGGGGTTCCACGGCAGGGTGAGGGCGTAGGTGCCGTAGGCGGTCGTCAGCACGATCAGCAGCACGGCGGCCGCAACCATGACCGGCGTGCCCCCGCGACGGCGCGCCATCCACAGCGTGAGGCCCATGGCGATGATGTTGAGGACGGCCGTCGACGCGTTGAGCGTCCACGCCCCCGCGCCGAGCACCCGGTAGACGATGGCCAGGCTCCAGAAGCTGAGCGGGCCCGGATGGCTCCCTCCGTCTGGGCCGAACTCGCCGATGCGGCCCCCGAGGCCGGTGAGCGGAGGGTTGCTGGACCCCACGTCGCGCACCTTCAGCTCGGTCTGGGCGTCGTCGTTCGCCGGGTACCAACGGGGCTCGTGCAGCACCCCGGCGGCCACGACGAGGGGGAGGGCGACCACCACGACGAGGAGAACCAGGAGGAGGAGGTCGTTGCGCCGGCGCCGCAGGCTCGGCGTCGGATCGGCGTCGACCTCGGCCGGGGTCGAGGGAACCGGTGGCGTCGCCGAGGAGACTGTGGTCGAACTGCCGTCAGGCATGGGCGAGGAAGTGGTCTGCGTTGCGGAGGGCGATGGTCATGATCGTGCTCTGCGGGTTGACGCCGGGGGCGTCAGGGAGCAGGGACGCGTCGTTCACCCGAAGGTTGGCGAGGCCCCAGACGCGCCCGAAGCTGTCGGCCCCGGTTCGGGTCCGATCCTCACCGATGCGCACCGACGAGGTCATGTGGACCGTCATCAGGTTCGAACGGCTCCGGTTCACCGATTCCCACCACTGCACGAGGTCGTCGCGGCGCCGCACGACCGGCGCGCCCGTGATCGAGGGGTAGAGCTCGGTGGCACCTGCCGCCATCAGCGCCTCGCCCAGCAACAGGAGGCCGCGGGCCAGCCGGCTCATGTCGGCCTCGGTGAGCCGATAGGTCACGAGCGGCGACCTCAGCCCCGGCAGGGTGGTGACCCGGCCCACGCCGTCGTGGGTCGCGGCGTAGTAGATCGACACGTTCTTCCAGTCGGACATGGCGTCGCCGTAGTCGGCGGTCGAATCGGACAGGGCGAGGGCCACGTGGCTCCGCCGGCTGGCCGAGCCCCCGATCTCGAGGGCGGGGCCGAACTCGGTGATGCGGTGCATCGGAACATCTGCGTGGTCGATGGGGTGCGGGAAGCGCGCCGCCACCCGGATCGTGGGGTGCAGCTTGAGACCGGACCCGATGTTGGCGCGGATGCCGCTGCGCTGGAGCAGCGCCGGGGTCTGGATCGCGCCGCCGCAGACGAACACCTGCTCGGCCCGGACGGTGAGGTCCTCGTCGGTGCCGTCCTCTCGGCGACGGGTGCAGCGGACGCCGACGATGCGATCGCCCTTCCGGACGAGGCGGTCGACCCGGCAGTCGGGGAGGATCGTGGCTCCGGACTCGACCGCCCGGGGGATGAGGGTGCGGGCCATCGTCTGCTTGGTGCCGCGCTGGTCGCGGTCGTAGCGGAACACGCGGGCGAACTCGACCGATCGCCAGTCGAGGGCGGCGGCCCCCCTCTCCAGGATGGTGGACGACAGCGGCGGCTCGCCCGGCACCTTGGCGACCGAGAGGTCTTGCTCGACGCGGTCGGCGTAGGCGTCGAGCACCGTGGGCGTGAACTCCGCGATCGTGTGGCGGCGGCGCCACTCCTCGGCCAGCTCCGCCGGCAGACGGTGCCACAGCCCGCTGTTGATCTCCGTGCTGCCCCCGATGCAACGGCCCTCGGCGTAGGCCACCGGAGGCGCCCCCAGGGCGGCGGAGCCCCCCTGGTGGCGGTACTTGGCCACCATCTCGGCCAGCGAGAACGGCTCCAGGGCGTCGGGGTCGACCCACGGGCCCTCCTCGAGAACGGTGACGTCGCGCCCGGCCCGGGCGAGGGTGGCGGCCGTGACGGCACCGCCGGCGCCGGACCCGATGACGACGATCTCGGTGTCGAGAGTCGTCACCCGCCGGCTCCCGGCTGGAGCTCGTGCTCCGCGATCAACACGAGCGACCGCATCAGCCGGGCGTACTGCCGGACCGGGTTGAGGGGGTTGGTCTCCAGGGCGCGCAGGCTCACGCCCGAGCCGTCGTGAAGGGCGCCGCCGAGCGCGCCGGGTAGGCGGGCCCACGCCCCCAGCACCAGCGATTCGGCCCCGACGCCGAGACGGATGTGCTCGGGCATCGCCCCCAGAGACCCCTCGACGTAGGAGGCGACCCGCGCCCGCTCGTCGTGGCCGAGGTGGCTGACCATCGTGGCGACCAGCTGGCGCTCGAACCAAAGCATGGCCGGAGTATAGGAGTCCGTCTGAACGGCCCGCGAAGCCTCGAAGGCCGCCCGGGCTGCGGACCAGGGCGGGCGCGGGCGCGGTCAGGGGAGGCGCTTGAGGAGGTTCAGCAGGCCCAGCCGCACCGGCGACTGGTGGTGGGAGCCGCGGGTCGAGCCGAGCTCCCGCCGGTGGGCGAGGAACCACTCGTAGGACTCGATGAGCATCTCGGCGTTGGACTGGGTCGACGACCAGCCCAGCTCGTGTTCGGCCCGGGTGGTGTCGAACCACAGCGACTCGCCGTAGAGCAGCCAGTGGTAGGGCGCGAACGGCACCAGCTTCATCTCTCCCAGGGCGCGCATGGCGCTGCTGGCCGGCCCCGTGGGCAGCGACCGGACCCGGGACCCGGTGTCGGCGTGGTCGACGAGGGCCTGGAGCGTCTCGCGCATGGTGCCGGGGTCGCGGGCGCCGACGTTGTACACCGCCGGGCCCGGGCGCTCGCCGGCGCGGAGACAGGCGTCGGCCAGGTCGTTGGCGTGCACGAACTGGTAGCGGTTGCGGCCGCCTCCCAGCACGAACACGGGGGCGCCCTCGGCGACGAACTCGAAGAGCACCGCCATGATCCCGAGGCGCCCGTGGCCGAGGATGGTCCGGGGTCGCACGATGGTGACGTCGAGCCCGGCCCGGACGGCGTCGCGACACAGCACCTCGGCGGTCAGCTTGGCCCGGCCGTAGGCCTCGAGGGGCCGGCCCGGGGTGTTCTCGGTGACGGGGTTGTCGTCGGGGATGCCGAAGATGGCGCTCGACGAGGTGTGCACGACCTTGGCCACACCGGCGTCGCGGGCGGCCAGGAGCACGTTGGCGGTGCCGAGCACGTTGACCGACCAGAACAGCTCGTGGTCCTTGGCCAGGGGCACCTGGGCCACGTTGTGCAACACCACGTCGACGCCCTCGCAGGCCGCGGCCAGCGCGTCGCGGTCGCGCACGTCGCCCCGCACGTAGGTGGCGCGACCGGGCTCGGCGGGCGGTTCGAGATCGAAGATCCGCACGTCGTGGCCGAGGGCGAGGGCCCGTTCGACGACCTCGGTGCCGAAGTACCCGCTACCCCCCGTGACCAGCATCGTCTGTCCACCGCGCCCGCTGCGGTCGTTCATCGGTGCACCATTCGATCGTGGGTCACATCGGGACGGTTCCCCATCGCCGGGCACCGATGAGCACTGCCGGCTCCGCAGGCTCCGCCGTCAGAGGGCCCGTTCTGTCTGGTTCGCTCGCTGCGCTCGTTCACACGCTCGCTGATGCTCACAGGCGCGCTCCTCGCTCCAGGCACCAGCGGATGCTGGTGCGCATGCCCTCGACGAGGGTGGCGACCGGTTCGTACCCGAGGTCGCGTCGGGCCTTGGAGATGTCACAGGCGATCGTGTCGCGCAGCTCGCCCAGCACGTGCACGGGCTGCACGTAACGGCCCGCGCCCTGCAGCAGAGCATCGGCCCGAGCGGCCACGGCGCCGGCGACGGCGGGGATGCGGGGCTGGCGCGATGTCACCTGGAGGCCCTCGGCGGCGAGGGCCGTGCGGACCGAGTCGAGGATGTGGCGCAGCTCGTAGGGCTCGGCATCGGCGATCCAATAGGCCTGGCCCGGGGCGGCATCGGCCGTCTCGGCGAGGAGGAGGGCAGAGACCAGGCTCGCGGTGTAGGCCATGGAGCGCCGCTGCCGGCCGTCGCCCACCATCGGGAAGCGGCCCTTGCGGACTGCCGCGAAGAACTGGGTCTGACGGTCGGGCTGGTGGGGGCCGTAGAACCACGGCGGCCGCAGGATCACCGTCTCGAGGTCCCCGCGGTCGTGGCTCTGGCGGACCAGCTCCTCGGCCTCCAGCTTCGACTCGCCGTACCCCAGGTAGGGGTTGAACGGGGAGTCCTCGGTGAAGCGGTGGTCGGCGGTCGGGTTGGCGCCGAACACCGAGTTGGACGAGACGTGGAGGAAGCGCCCCACCTGCGCCCGCCGGGCTCGGTCGAGGAGGTACTGGGTCCCCCCGACGTTGACGTCGAAGAACGTGCGGGTGCGGCCGTCGGGGTGGATGACGCCGGCGGCGTGGAAGACCGTGGCGGGCCCGGCCCCCGCGAAGAGGCGATCGGCGGTGGAGGGGTCGCGGACATCGCCGACCAGGACCTCGACCGACGGGCCGACCAGCTCGAGCAGGGGGGCGTCTTCCGCCCGAGCGACGAGGCACCTCACCGCCCGGCGCTCCGGGGCCAGGGCTCGGACCAGGTTCTGGCCCAACCACCCACCGGCACCGGTCACGATCGCAGTTGCGGCTCGGTCGCCGTCAGATCCCACTCAGGAACGCTCCTCTGCTCGAACGGGGGCAGCTGCGCCCTGGGGTCACGAGCGGGTCACGTTAGCGGACGGCCCCGATGGGGCATCACCTCCGGCGGCGTCGCCTCCGACTGGCGGACGGCCACGCACAGCAGCGAGGTCCCGAGGGGCACTGAGGCGCGGCCGATCAACGCCCGCTCGAGGCGGGTGAGGACCATGGCGGTGCGGTCGATGACCATCGACGTCCGGTCGAGCCCCAGCTCGGCCTGGCCGCCCGACGCGAGCCGCCGCGTGACCCACACGGGGACCACGAGCCAGCTGAACACGTGGGTGATGACCGTCGGCTCCAGACCGACGGTGGCCAGCTGGCGGCGCAGCAGGTGGCGGTCGTAGCGCCGGACGTGGCCGAGGGACTCGTCGGCTGCGCTCCACAGCCACTGGTGGGCGGGCACGTTGATCACCAACCGGCCGCCCGGGGCCAGAGCGCGCACCGCCTCGCGGAGCGCGGCGACGGGGTCGTCGAGGTGCTCGATGACGTCGAGGAGGCAGACCACGTGGGCCGACCCGTCCGCCACAGGGAGGGCATCGACGCCCCCCTGGAGGCCGAGCAGGCCGTGCGCTCCATGGGCCCGGGAGACCAGGGCGTGGTTGCCCTCGACGACGACCACCCGGTCGGGGCGCCACCCCAGGAGCGACGTGACCCCGCCCGAACCGGCGCCGGCGTCCACCAGCCACTCTCCCGGCTCTGCGCCGGTGGCGGTGCGCCGGAGGGCCGTGGAGACCAGGGCGGCCTTGCTCCGGAACCACCAGTGGTCGCGATCGGCGGCCATCAGCTTCTCGGCATTGGCCTCGTCGAAGATCTCGGGGGCGGGCCCGCCGGCGTCGGACGCAGCCGCACCGGCCGGCGACGGCGGGTGCGCCCCGATGCGGGATCGATCGGCGGCTCCGGCGGCGAGGCGCGCGCGGCGCCAGATCCTGGGGATCGCCCACACCATGGCCAGGCCGTCGCGCCCGACGTTGACCTTGGAGCGCTCGTCGTGGCGCCAGTCGATGGGGATCTCCTGGACACCGATGCCCAGGGCGCCGGCGATGGCGATGACCTCGGCGTCCCAGGCGAAGCCCGCCTCCCGGCAGTGGGGGAGCACCGCCTCCCAGACGGGCGCGGCCGCCACCTTGGCCCCGCACTGCGTGTCGACCACGCCGGGGGTGATGGTGATCTGGAGGAGGCGGTTGTAGCTGCGGCCCAACGCCTCGCGGATCGGCCCCTCGGCTCGCAGCAGGCGCGACGCGGCCAGGTCGCGTGACCCGACGGCGAGGGCGGGTACCCGCTGGGCGGCCCGGAGCACCTGCTCGAGCTGGTCGAGAGGGGTCGACAGGTCGAGGTCGCAGAACCCGCGGTCGGCCGCGGTCGAGGTCCGCAGGCCGGCGGCGACCGCCGCGCCCTTGCCCTCGTGGGGCCGGCGGACGAGACGCACCGGGCGGTGCGGGTTGTCGGCCACCATGGCGTCGACGAGGTCCGCGGTGGCGTCGCCACTACCGTCGTCGACGAAGATCAGCTCGCTCCCCGGCGGCTGGTCGGACACGAAGTCGAGCAGGAGCTTGCCGAACTCCGGGAACCGCTCCTCCTCGTCGAAGAGCGGGACGACGAGTCCGAACGACCTCACGAACCCTCGTCCGGGTCGAGGGGGGCCAGGAACAGGGCCATGGTGCGGTTCGCGCCGTCCTGCAGTTCGGCGTAGCGTGCGAAGCGCTCGTGCCACCCGTCGTCGATCACCACCAGATCATTGTCGATCAGCCGGGCCACGAGGCCCGAGTCGACGATCTGGCGCGCCGCCTCGATG
The DNA here is from genome assembly GCF_035575815.1 of Iamia sp. Classification (NCBI taxonomy): domain Bacteria; kingdom Bacillati; phylum Actinomycetota; class Acidimicrobiia; order Acidimicrobiales; family Iamiaceae; genus Iamia; species Iamia sp. The sequence goes on along the minus strand of NZ_DATLXO010000002.1, from coordinate 3,581 downwards.
TCGGGTGGTGAGGAGATCGCCGCCACCTGTTCGGGCGAGAGAGACGTGTCGCCGAGGTCCTCGGTGCCGAGACCCCGCGCCACGATGTGGTCGGCGATGTCGGCGCGGATCCCGTCGAGCTCATCCTGCTCGGCCTCGGTGAGGCCCTCGACGAAGACGACGCGCCGGGCCCCCGGGGGGGTCACCCTCGCCGCGTCGCCGTCACGGAACAGGAGACGCTGGGCGTCCCCATCGAGGCGGCGCGACTCACCCAGCTGGCGCACCATCCCGGTGTCCTCGACCACGAAGGGGATGCCCCGCCGCTGGAGCTCCGCCATCACCGGCCCGGTGTAGGGCTCGGCGAACCGGATCCCGTCGAAGTCGATGAGGAGGGTGCCCTCGCCCTCGAGCGCCGCCATCTGCGGCCGGGCCTGGTGCATCACCTCGATGGCGGGCTCGTCGAGGCTCGGGCCGCTGCCCACGTTGTAGGTCGGCAGGGTGCTCACCGCGACCACGACGATCACGGCCGCCATGACCGGCGCGACGACCGGGCCGCGCCGACGGTCGACGCTCTCGCGCCGGAGGACGTAGGCGAGGAGCGCGAGGGCGATGAACGCACCCACCGGCCACATCCACCGGAACTGGTGGGCGGCGACGCCGAAGACACCGAAGGGCAGCTGCCAGGCGGTGACGAGCCCGGCAGCGAGCGCGACCGCGGCGGTGGACAGGGCTGCGGAGGTGACCCGGTCGGCGCGCCGGCGGGCGTCCCAGGCTGCGGCCACCAGGGCCACGCCCAGTACCCCGAGGAGCAGAGCGGCCACTGGGAACGACGGATCGACCGAGCTGATCTGTCCCCCGTCGGGCGACGCGTCGCCCGCTCGGAGGCTCTCCTCGAACGAGGGACGGAGCCAGAACGGGGGCACGGTGAGCGTGTCAGCGACGACCCTGGTCCCGAGCGCGACTCCGACCGACTCCTCGGCGCTGGTGGCGTTGGTCGCCAACCGCACGATGTTGCCCTGGCCCTCGGCGGTGACGTTCTCGATCAAGGGCTGGATCCAGCACACCGCGAGCACCGCGACGCTGATCAGCGCGACCCGCGTGACCGAGCGCCGGAGGGCGGGCCAGGCGTCGGGATCGAGAGAGCGGGCCCGACGCAGTGAGCACCCCAGGCCGACGACGCCCCAGCCTCCGAGAGCGGCGAGCAGGACCACGTAGCTGAGGTGGGTCTGCACGATGAGGCTGGCGACACCGACCGCCCACGGCACGACCCGGTGGTCCCCCGAGGCCATGGCCCACACCGTGGTCATGGTGAAGAGGAACGGGAGGAGCAGGCTGTGCGGCTGCCAGGGGTCGAACAGCAGCTGGCTGCCCATGCTGGAGCAGAGCAGGGCGGTGACGGCGACCGCCGCCATGCCCACCAGCGGGCCTCCCCGGCGGCGTGCCACCACCGCCACGCCGACCAGGGCCGAGACGTTGAGCAGCGCGACGCCGATGGCCAGGCCGATGCCTCCACCCAGCTTGGCCGGGATGGCGAGCAGGTCGAACAGCAGCGGTCCCGGGTTGTTGAAGTTCGTGTCGGTGTTCTGCGACGCCGAGGTCCACGTGCCGAGGAGCGGGTGGTGCTCGGTGAAGACGTCTCGCGCCCGGATCAGGAAGTAGGCGTTGTCGCCGACCGGCTCCCAGCCCCGACCGGCGGCACGGACCGTGGCCACGACGATGGGCAGGATGCCGACGGCGACCGAGGCCACGAAGAGGTGGTCCCGCGTCGGGCGCTTCGCTCTGCGTCGTGGTTCCTCGGCGGGGGGGCTGCCGTGCGTCGCCGTCGCGTCGGGACGGATGTCGACCACCGGTCAGTCCAGCATGCTTCTCGGACCGACGAACACAGCCGTCGGCTGGCCGAGGTCGTGCATCTCGGTGAGCTTGTCCTGTGTTCCCGCCGGCACGCTCGCATCGATGGCCGCCGCGAAGAGGTTGCTGTCGACGAGCCCGATGAGGTCGTCGTTGCCCGTCGCCTGCAGCTCGTCGAGGACATCGGCGCGGAGCTCCTCGTAGCGGTCACGCTGGGCGGGGCTGCGAGGGTCGAAGTAGGCGATCTCCTCGGCGTCGGGCTTGGCTCGGAAGACCTCGAGGAAGGCGCCGTTGGCGAGGTGGACGAACGACGTGGCCTCGTCGCGCTCGCGGATGCGGTGGCGGGCCACCGGCGGGCCCCACGCCTCCTCGGCTCCGACGTCGAAACCGGCTCGCTCCAGCTCGTTGACGAGGGCGATGCCCTGGGCCCCGATGTAGAGGGCGTCGGCCCAGGTGACCAGGTACCGCTCGTCGCGACCTCGTCCTGACGCCTCACCGTCGGACAGGCCGTCCACCGTCTCGGGCATGATCGCCGCCATGGTCCTGACCAGGGGTCGAGCCGGGACCTCGGTGGAGGTCGCGTCGACCGAGAAGATGAGCGACGAGACGGCCGTGATCGCCACCAGGCCGACCCCCCCGAGACGAGCGAGGGACGGTGCCGATGGGTTGCGGGCCGATGGGTTCGGGGTCCGGCGGGCGGCGAGCAGCTCGACCGCGGTCCAGCCGACGGCCAGGAACAGCATCGCGGTGATGCCCCACGCCCAGATCATCAGGTAGTACCAGAGCTGACCGAAGATCCGGCTGATCGAGAGGACCGCCAGGGCCAACCCGGTCGCCACGACGAGGTGCATCTTGAGCAACGCGTGGTGGCGGAGTCGCCAGGCCCCGACGATGGCGGCGAGCCAGATCGCGACCACGACGAGACCGGGCCCGATGGAGCCGGGAGGGACCTGCGAGGACGACGACAGCGAGCCGGTGGCCGCCCCTTGCCCGGTGACGAACCGCCACGGGTTCAGGTGCAGCAGCACCATCTCGATGCCCTGACCGAGGCCCACGGTCTCCTCGCTCGGACTTGCGAAGTGGTCGACGAGGCGGGTGAGGTTGCTCGTCTCGGCCGTGAAGTGATCGATGATGGGCGCCGCCCACAGGAGGACGCCGAGGCCGATCGAGATGAGGATCCACCGGATGTGGTTCCTCCGCTGCGGTGGGTCGGTCAGCGACGCTCGGTAGGCGAACGCCGCGCCTCCCACGGCGAGGAGGCCCATGCCCCCGACGAGACCGGCGTACGGGACGTGGGTCTGGACGCAGAAGGACCCGGCGAAGACCGCGACCGGCAGGGCCGCGAGGTCGCGGCACAGCACCGACCACACGGCCAGGAGCAGCACGAACCACCACAGCAAGGGCATGTAGGGGTTCCACGGTTGGGTCAGGAACTCGGCGCCGTAGCCGCTCACGAGGATGGCGAGGACCGCGGTGGTTCCGAGGAGGAGGGGCATGCCGCCCCGGCGTCGAGCGAGCCACGCCGCCGTGGCGAGGGCGGCGACGTGGATCACCGCGGCCGCCGCGAACATCGCCCAGGCGCTCGAGCCCAGGGCCCGGTAGGTCGGTGCGAGGAGCCAGAAGCTGAGCGGGCCGGGGTGGCTCCCCTGCTCGGAGGCGAACTCACCGATCCGGCCGGGGAGACCGATCAACGGCGTGTTGGCGGTTCCGACGTCGCGAAGGCGCAGCTCGGTCATCGACAGATCGAGGATGGG
>NZ_DATLXO010000001.1:0-14742 GCF_035575815.1 Iamia sp. | reverse complement strand
GTGACTACGAAGATCAGGCCGGCCTTGCGGAATCTGGAGTGCATCTTGTGTGGGTCTCCTCAGGAGGCTTGTGGTGGGGGTTCCGGTGCACCCGGACCCGGGCGGCAACCTACGGAAGCCAGGTGTCGGCTCTCACCGGCGCCAGTGAACGGAAGGTGAACCACACCGCAACGTTGTCCTCCGACGCCCGCGACCTCACCGTCGGTGGTGCGCTCGCCTCGGCGAGAGCGACGGGCGTCAGGTGCCCAGCGCGGCGCGCAGCTGCTCGACGCGCCGGGGGACGACCGACCACCACACCCAGCGGCCCCGCTTCTCACCGCTGATGAGGCCGGCTTCGGCGAGAACCCTGGTGTGGTGGCTCACCGTGGGCTGGGACTTGCCCAGTGGATCCTGAAGGTCACACGAGCAGACCTCGCCGGCGGTGGCGACCAGGCTGAGCAGCCGCAGGCGGACCGGGTCGGCCAGGGCGGCGAAGGCGGCGGCCAGCTCCTCGGCGTCGCCGACGCCCATCGGCGCGGCGAGGAGGGGGGCGCAGCACGGGTCGCCGCCAGGGGCGGACTCCTCGGGGACGATCGTCCCGATCTCTGAAGCAGGCATTGACAACCATCAATCTGTTGGCCACAGTGTCGATCGACAGTCGTCAATCTACCAGGAGGCACCACCCGTGTCCCGAGTCCAGCTCGCCCTCAACGTCGCCGACCTCGACGAGGCGGTGGCGTTCTACTCTCGCCTCTTCGCCACCGAGCCGGCCAAGGTCCGGCCCGGCTACGCCAACTTCGCGGTGGCCGAGCCGCCCCTGAAGCTGGTCCTGATCGAGGGCCAGGGCGACCCGGGCACCCTCAACCACCTCGGCGTCGAGGTCGGCTCCACCGACGAGGTCACCGCCGCCACCGCCCGGCTCCGAGGCGAGGGCATGGCGACCACCACCGAGGACGAGGTCACCTGCTGCTTCGCGGTCCAGGACAAGGTCTGGGTCGATGGCCCCGGCGGGGAGCCGTGGGAGATCTACACGGTGCTGGCCGACGCTGCCGAGAAGGTCGGGCCCCGTACCGCGGCGGGTGAGGCCGCGTGCGCCTCGGCGGGCTGCGGGTGAGCCCCGCGCCGATAGCCGCTCCGACACACTCTCGGCCGCGCCCTGCCGGGGAGGATGCCGTCCTCGAGCGCCTGTCGCTCCTCGACCGCTTCCTGCCCGTCTGGATCCTGGCCGCCATGGCCCTCGGCCTGGCCCTGGGCCGGCTCGTGCCCGGCCTCGACGACGCTCTGGGGGCCGTGAAGGTCGACTCCGTCTCGCTCCCGATCGCCGCCGGGCTGCTGCTGATGATGTACCCGGTGCTGGCCAAGGTCCGGTACTCCAAGCTGGGCGGTGTCACCGCCGATCGCCGCCTGGTGGGCGCGTCGCTCTTCTTGAACTGGGTGCTCGGCCCGGCCCTCATGTTCGCCCTGGCCTGGATCTTCCTGCCCGACCTGCCCGAGTACCGGACCGGGCTGATCATCGTCGGCCTGGCCCGCTGCATCGCCATGGTGCTCATCTGGAACGACCTGGCCGGCGGCGACCGCGAGGCCGCGGTGTTCCTGGTGGCGATCAACTCGGTGTTCCAGATCGTCGCCTACTCCCTGCTGGGCTGGTTCTACCTCGAGCTGCTCCCGGGGTGGCTCGGCCTCGGTGACGGCGAGGCCCTCACGGTGTCGATCTGGGACATCACCCGGGCCGTGCTCATCTTCCTCGGCCTCCCGCTTGCCGCCGGCTACCTCACCCGACTCCTCGGCGAACGCCGCAAGGGACGGGAGTGGTACGAGCAGCGGTTCCTGCCCCGCATCGGTCCCGTCGCCCTCTACGGGCTGCTGTTCACCATCGTGGTGCTCTTCGCCCTCCAGGGCGACGCCATCGCCTCCGCACCGCTCGACGTGGCCCGCATCGCGGTGCCGCTCCTCGTCTACTTCGCGCTCATGTGGGGTGGGTCCTTCGCCCTCGGGCTCCGGCTCGGGCTCCCCTACGAGCGCAACGCCACGGTCGCCTTCACCGCCGCGGGCAACAACTTCGAGCTGGCCATCGCCGTGGCCATCAGCGTCTTCGGCGTCACCTCCGGCCAGGCCCTCGCCGGCGTGGTGGGGCCCCTCATCGAGGTGCCGGTCCTGATCGGCCTGGTCTACGTCGCCCTGTGGGCCCGTCGCCGCTTCTACCCCGAAGCCCGTGTCCCGGGCGCCGACGACCGACGAGCTCCCATCCACCGGGCCCGCACCGCCGATGAGCCCCAGGAGGCCCAACCGTGACCGACCGCGCTGAACCCCGCTCCCACCTCGACCGCATCGCCGACCGCCTGAGCCAGCAGTTCGAGGGCATCTTCGGGCGCGAGACCATCGAGCGCTACCTCAACGACTCCGAGGACCGCACTGCGCACCACCGCCTGGCCACCTACCGCGAGCTGTTCATCGAGCGGTTCGCTCGGGAGCGCCTCCGCGCTCTCGCCCAGACCCAAGGAAAGATCGTGACCGACGTCCCCGAGGTCCTCTTCGTCTGCGTGCACAACGCCGGGCGTTCGCAGATGGCCGCCGCCCTCCTCGACCACCACGCCAAGGGGCGGGTCCACGTCCGCTCGGCCGGCAGCACCCCTGCGTCAGAGATCAACCCCGCCGTGATCGCAGTGATGGATGAGCTCGGCCTCGACCTGGCCAAAGAGTTCCCCAAGCCGCTGACCGATGAGGTCGTCCGCGCCGCCGATGTCGTCATCACCATGGGGTGCGGCGACGCCTGCCCCATCTACCCGGGGAAGCGGTACCTCGACTGGGACCTCGATGACCCCGCCGGCCAGGGCGTCGACGCCGTCCGCCCCATACGCGACGAGATCGAGCGGCGCGTCACCGTGCTCCTCGATGACCTGCTCGGCGCCCGCACCGAGACCTGAGAGACCGAGCTCGAAACCTCCTCTCGAGCCGCAAGCTGCTGACTGATCCGAAGCTGATAGTGCGACCGATACGCGTCACAATCAGTTATGAAGCAGCTCCTGGGAGCGCTGGCGATGTAACGAAGGGCGAGATGGGTGCCACAAGGGTCCGATGACATGGCGCACATGCACCACGACCGGGATCGGGCCGAGGGCTTCGGGGCCGAGGTCGATCGCTACGACCGTCTCCGGCCCTCGTACCCACCGGAGCTCGTCGCCTGGCTGACCGACGGCGGTGCCGGCACCGCGGTGGACGTCGGCTGCGGGACGGGGCAGGTCGCACGACTGCTCGTCGCCGCGGGGTGGGACGTCGTCGGCGTCGAGCCCGACGCGCGCATGGCCGCCCGGGCGCGCGAACGGGGCGTGGCGGTCGAGGTCGCCCGATTCGAGGAGTGGGAACCGTCGGTCCGCGACGTCGACCTGGTCTGCTCGGGCCAGGCGTGGCACTGGATCGACCCCGACACGGGTCACCGCCGGGCGGCCGAGCTGCTGCGCCCCGGTGGTCGGCTGGCGGCCTTCTGGAACGCCTACCGCTACGACGCGGAGGTCGCCGCCGTGTTTGCTGACGTCTACGGGCGCCACGCCCCCGACCTGCTGCGCGACTCGGTGTCGCTCGGCACCGCGGACCCCCGCCACCACGACGAGGACGTGGCGCGCTTGGCCGCCTCGGGTCTCTTCGACGCCGTGGAGGCCCGGGTGTTCGACCACGATCGGGAGCTGCATGTGTCGATGTGGCTGGACGAGCTGACCACCCACTCCGCCTACCGCACGCTCGGCGAGCGTAAGACGGAGGAGCTCTTCTCCGAGCTGCGGCCGGCCCTCGCGGCGGCCACCGGCGACACGATCGCGGTGCGCTACGACACCACCGTGGCCTCCGGCGTCCGCTCCCCGCCGTCCGCATAGGCGCAGATCCGGGCCGACGCGGGAGCCCTGCAGCCTGCGAGGTCTCCAGCTGGTGGTCGCTGACATCGAGGCGGCCCACGCCGAGCTGACCGAGCGCGGGGTCGACGTGAGCGAGATCGAGGATCTGCCTTGGGGCTCGTTCGTGTACTTCTCCGACCCCGACGGCAACGCGTGGGCCGTCCAAGCGCTCGTCCTCCGCAGCTGACTGAGGAAATCGACGACCGGAGCTTCACCGGCCTCGAACAGGATCGGATCCGTGACCCACGGCGCCGGGCGTCGATGCGGGGCACGGTGGGCTTCAGCTGAGCCTCCTCACGGACGACCACCAGCCCTGGCCGGGGCGCTCTGTCGTCCCGAGGTCCCGCCGCCGACGGAGCGTTGCTGACCGACACCCGGCAGGATCGGGATGTGATCGTCAGCATCTCGATGACCGAGCTGCCGCTGCTCGAACGGGCCGTTCGTCAGTTCCGTGCCGTCGAGGGGGGCCGGGCCTTCGTGGAGGCGCCCGGTGCCCTCGCCTTCGTCGCGACCGACGGTCCGGTGATCCAGGGCTGGTGCTGGGGCCACCACCTCGCGCGGCCCGACGCCTCGTCGATGCTGTACCTCCACGACCTCGAGGTGGCCGAGGCGCACCGCCGTCAGGGCATTGGGCGCCGGTTGGTCGGTGCCTTCATGGCCGCAGGGGCCGCGGCCGGCGCGACCACGTTGTTCCTGTCCACCGGCGCCGCCAACGCGGCGGCCCGATCGCTCTACGAGTCCCTCGGCGGCGAGCTGGCCACCCAGGGCCCGACGGTCCAGTACTGGTTCCGGCTGGGCGAGTAGCGGCGCATCGCGCCAGCCGCCGACGCACAGCGTCTGGCGTCGGCGTCAGACGGCTTCGACGGCGACATCGTCGGCGTGAGCGGCCAGCGCCCCGACATCAGCCTGGTCGCCGGTGAGCACCGTCCCTCCCGGCTCGGCTAGGGCCACGACGAGGGCATCGACGGCCGAGCCCCGTCCGGCTTGTCGACGGAGCTGCGCCGCCCTGCGAGCGAGAGCCTCGGGGACACGTGGTTCGAGGATGCACGCCTTCAGGAAGTGGTTCGCGTTGGCATCGCGTCCGGCGTGACCCTGGAGCGACTCGACGAGGACCACGCTGGGCACGATCGGCGGCCAGAGCTCGGCGGCCCGGAGGGATCGGACGAGCGCCAGCGCGAGGGTCGACCGTTCCGCGAGGCGACTGACGCCACCGCTGTCGAGGACCAGCACGGCGTCACCCGGCCGGGTTCAGCTGGCGATCTCGGATGCGCCGGACGATCGCATCGGCCCGGGACATCTCTCGTCGCGACGGCTCGCCCACCTCGTCCGCCAGCGTTGCCAGGTGGTCGTCGGTCGCGTCCAACGCCACTCGCCGCTCGAGCTCGGCGCGGACGGCCTCCTGCAACAGCTCCGACGCCGGCAGGCCTCGGCTCTTCAGCGCGTCGTAGAGATCGTCGGGAAGGTAGACCTGGAGTCTCGGCACACGCCTGACCATACGCCTATCGGGTCCGGCCGGCAACGAACCCCCGACACACGTCCGACCAGCCCCGCGATGTCGGCCGTTGGTCTGGCACGAGCCGGGTCGTGAGGCGCGACCTCGGCCGCCAGGTCGAGCGGCGACGCTGGCGCTCTTCCGCGACCACGCTCCACGTTCCCGCCGCCCGCTGTTCACCCCATGTCCTCGGGGCCTCCACCAACCGCTGGTAGCACCGCGTGATGGATCGTCGCCGCTTCCTGCAGGCCGGAACCTCCGTCGGTGTCGGGGCCGCCCTCGCCGCCCATCCGCTCTCGGCCTGGGCCCAACGGCTCGGCTCACCGCCGCGATCGGTGGTGACCCGGGCGGACTACCTCCCCGTCGCCGCCTTCCCCTCCGGGGTGCTGTCGGGCGATCCGACCCCGACGGGGTGGTCCTCTGGACCCGGATCGCCCCTGTTGCGGCCGGGCCCGGGGTGACCGTCGGCTGGGAGATCGGCACCGACCCCTCCTTCGGCCCCGGGACGATCCTCGCGGCGGGCACCGAGACGACCGCGGCGGCGAGCGACCACACCGTGCACGTCGAGGTCGACACCCTGCCCTCGGGGGCGACGCTCTGGTACCGCTTCGCGGTCGGGGGCACGACCAGCCCCGTCGCGCGGACCAAGACCCTCCCGGCCGGGTCGGTCGACCGGGTCCGCATCGCCTACTTCTCGTGCCAGCGCTACGTGCACGGCTACTACTCGTCGCACGCGGACCTGGCCGCCCGGGCCCTCGACCCTGCGACCGACGTCGACCTCGTCGTGTCCCTCGGTGACTACGTCTATGAGGCCGGGCCGGCCGACGACGTCACCGTGGCCGGGCGGGTCGACCCCGAGGCCCCGACGACCACCCTGGAGGACTTCCGCCGCCAGTACCACCTGTACCGGACCGACCTCGACCTGCAGACCATGCACGCGGCCTTCCCCGTCGTCGGCATCTTCGACAACCACGACGGCCTCCGCGACCCGGCGGACCCGGCCGGTCCCGGCGCCATCGCCGCCTTCTTCGAGCAGATGCCGGTCCGGCGGGTCGCGGGGGACCCGAACCGCCAGTACCGCTCCTTCGTCCTGGGCGACCTGGCCGAGGTCTTCCTGCTCGACGAGCGCCAGCACCGCGACCCGGAGCCGCCGTCGTCGGGGGACCTGCTCGGCACCTCCTCGGTCGACGAGCCTGAGATGGTCGAGGCGGGTCGCACCATGCTCGGCGCCCCCCAGAAGGCATGGCTGACCAACGGGCTCGACACGTCAGGCGCGGCCTGGAAGATCCTCGGCAGCCAGCTCGTCTTCTGGCCGTTCCGCAGCCAACGCGACCTCGTCACCCAGGCCACCGCCGGAGACGGCCCCCAGCGCAACGCGGGCACGTACCTCAACCTCATCCAGTGGGACGGCTACCAGGCCGAGCGCCGAGAGCTCGTCGACCACATCGCCGATGGGGCCATCGATGACGTGGTGGTGATCTCAGGTGACTCCCACTTCTGGTCGGCGGCCGAGCTGGGCACGGATTGGGATGATCCCGCGGCCCCCTACGTCCTCACCGAGTTCGCCGGCAGCTCGGTGACCTCGGCCAACGGCGACGAGATGGGCTTCCCGCCCAACGAGGTGGTGCGCCCCCTGCTCGCTGCGGCCAACCCCCTGCACCTGCGCTACGTCGAGACGACGACCAACGGCTACGGGCTCCTCGAGCTCACCGCCGACCGGCTCACGGTCACCTACCTGTCGCCGTCGAGCGTCACCGAGCCCGACCAGCCGACCCGGGTGCTCGCCCGCTTCGAGGTCGACCGGGGCACAGCCCGGATCCGTCAGACCGAGGGCGAGGGTTTCATGGCCCGCCCCGACGACCTAGCCACCCCAGAGCCGGATGCGGACCCCGACCCCGATCCGGACGACCCGCGAGACGCCGACCCGGTCGACCCGGCGGAGCCAGACCCCGAGTCGGGCGATCCGCCCACCCCAGGCGATCCGAGCGATCCGCGCGATCCGAGCGATCCGAGCGATCCGGGGGGTCCGCGCGGTCCGCGCGGTCCCGGCGATGGCGACGTTGCCGGCGATCTCGGCGGGCCAGGCGGGGGCGGAGGCACCGCTCCCCCGGCGCAGCCCATCTCCGGCGACGCCCGCTTCACCGGGTAGCCCTCCCCGCCACCCGGCTATCGAATCGGCGTCGACGGGTCGACGTCCCGGACGGGCCGCACACCCAAAGCTTCGGCGGCCTCCTCGGCGAGGTCTCGTCCGCCGGTGTGACGGAGGAGGAGCAGGCCGTCCACCACCGCGAGCGTGGCGAGGGCCGCCGCCCTCCCGGCTCGGGGATCAGCGGGATCGATGCGCATCGCGAGCCATTCGACCCAGCCCTCGACGAGCGGGCCCGTCAGGTCAGGCCGGCTGGGCGAGGCCCGGACCGTTCCGCCCGCAATCTCGAGGAGGCTCGCGAACAACCGGTCGCCCTCCGGGCTCGTCAGGAGCGGCCAGGCCCGCTGGTGCCGGGTCGCGGCCGATGTCGGCCCGGCTCCGAACGCCGACTCGAGGAGGTCCTGCAGGCGGACCCCGATGCGAGCCACGACCTCGCGCCCCAAGTCGTCCTTGGTGGGGAAGTAGTACACGACGGTGCGGTCGGAGATGGGGATCCGCCGCGCCACCCGTCCGTAGGTGAGCGCCGCCAGGCCCTCATCGAGCACTAGGTCGACCGCGACGTCCAGGATTTCGTCCCGGTCGTGTTTGTATCCCATCGACCCTTGACCGTAGTGGTCGCTGCGAAGTAGACAACTGTAGGGAACACTACGCATCTGCCTGGCGAAGGTGAGCGAGAGAGTGGCACAAGCAGCTGGGACCGGGTCCTCCAGGGCATGCTGGTCGCAGTGGGGGCCTGGGCTTGGCGCTCGTGGTGGCCGGAAGGGCGATCAGCGACACGGTCTTCGACCGTCTCGGCTTCGGCCTTGGACCGACCGAGGGCACCCCCGACCGGGCCGTCGACCACGTCCTGCTGGTCTACGGGGTGCTCGGCGCGGTCATCCTCGGGTGGGCGGTGTTGATGGTCCTCCTGGCGGTCGGCCCGTTGGCGCGCCGGGAGCGGTGGGCGTGGTGGACCGTCGTCGCTTCCACGTCGGCCTGGTTGGTGGTCGACACCGCCATGTCCATGGCTCGGGGCTACGTCGGCCACGCCGCCTTCAACCTCGTCTTCCTTGTGGCCCTCGGCGTCCCCCTCCTTGGCATCCGGGGCCGATTGCACCCGACGTCCATGAACTTCCCAAGAAGGTGATCCTTGGTGGCATGAGACACCTCCGTACAAAGCGGGATGGGAGCCCGGCATCGCACCCTGAGCAGTTGGTCACCGGGTGGCCCGTGGTGGGCGCCGAGCCCGGCGCCGGATGGGTCCCCGTGGGTTCGGTCCCGTGGGGCGGATCTCACTGTCACACCCCCCGGGTACAGTCGTTCCCATGACGACGGACCTGTCACCCGAAGCGGCACAGGAGACCGACGCGGCGCGGCGCGCCTTCGACGACGAGCTGGCCGGGGTGGCCGGCGTGCGCAACGCGGCCGATGCCCGCCTGGTCGATCTGGTGGTCCGGGCCCTGGCCGAGGGCCTGTGGCAGGGGCACCGGGTCCGCACCCCGGTGCAGTGGCTGATGTGGCGGGCCGGGGTCTCCCGGGCGGTGGCCCAGCGCGTCGTCGCTCTGGCCCGACGGGCTCCGGTGCTGCCGGTCACGATGGCCATGTTCACCGGGGGACGGTTGTCGTTCGATCAGGCGGCCACGGTGGCCCGCTACACCCCGGGGCAGTTCGAGGCGTCGGTGGCCGAGGTGGCCCAGTTCGCCACCGTGCCCCAGATCGCCACCGCGACGAGGACCTACGGTTTCGACACCGAGGCCCGACCCGCTGATGCCCCGGAGCCAACCCCCGACGACCCGGTCCTGCCGGACCCCGAACCCGAGGTCGACCGCGAGGTGGCCTTCGGCACCGAGGAGTCGGGGCAGTGGTGGGCCAGGATGCGCCTCCCCGCCGATGAGGGCATGGCCATCGAAGGAGCGCTGAAGGCGGCGCGGGAGCGCCTCCACTCTGAGGCTCGTGCTGCGGCCCGGGCCCGGGCGAAGGCTGAGGGCCGGTCGATGAAGGATCTCGACGTGCGGCCCCCGTCGTGGGCGGATGCGGCGGTGGGGGTGGCCCACTCGATCCTCGCCGGCGGCGCCGGCGGCGCGGAGATGGCCGCCCGCAGTCGGATCCTGTTGCACCTCGAGACCCCCGACGGCACCCGGGGCCACGGCCGGTGGATGGGCAGTCTGCACCTGGGTGGGGTGCTGCCTGATGAGCTGCGCCGGTACCTGTCCTGCGACGGCGACGCCCAGATCATCTGGCACAAAGACGGGGCCCCGGTGAACGTGGGCCGCGCCCATCGCATCGTGCCCCGCCGCATCCGCCGGCTCATCGAGCACCGCGACCGCGGCTGCCGGGTCCCGGGCTGTGACCAGACCTACTGGTTGCAGATCCACCACATCGTCCACTGGGAGGACGACGGTGAGACCATCACCACCAACCTCATCTGCCTCTGTTCAGCCCACCACCGGATGCACCACCAGGGCCTGTTGGGCATCGTCGGCCACGCCGATCACCCCGAGGGGGTCACCTTCACCGACCGGTACGGCAACCACCTCAACGGCGCCACCCGGGCCCGACCCCCCAAAGCCACCGACATGCCGACCGTGGGCGCCTACCGGTGCCCCACCGGTGAGCGCCTCGACCGCTCCGCTGTCCACTTCAACCGCACACCCAGCCCCGCACCGGACGACGCGGCGGACGACCCCGGACCCACCTCCGACCACGGCCCACCCGGGCGGCGCCGCCACGCCCACTGCCGCACCACCGGCCGCGCCGAAGCCGCGACCCCCGACGGATCACGCGCCCCGCCGATGTCCTGATCTCGAACGATCGAGCGAGCGCACGGGTCCCCGAGGCCGCTGCTCGGCATCGTCGGCCCATGCGACAGCACACAGCGCTCGATGATGAGCTCTTCGCCGAGCTCGACCGGCGCGGGGGAGCGCGGCTGCGGGGGTCGACCGGCGGCCGCGCGCGTCGGGAGGCTGCGCCGCACCGGCACCGACCCGTGGGTGGGCGTGATCTCCGTCGAGGAGATCTGGCAAGGGCTCCGGCACGGTGAGGAACCTGCGGCCCGTCGGCTGTTCCAGAGCCTCCGGCTCGCCCCTCTCGGGGTGGCCGAAGGTGTCCGGGCGGGGGCTTGGCGCCGCCAAGCACCTCGGGCGCCGCCAAGCACCTCGACCCGCTCGCCACCGCCGGGCTGGTGGCCGACGTCCGCGACGGTCGCCAGCGGCTCTGGCGCGTCACGCCCCGGCCGATGGTCGAGGCGGCCGAGTGGCTCGCCGCCGCCGGCTCGGCACGGGACGAGCGGCTGGCCCGCCTCGCCGCCGCAACGACACCCTCGGAGGCACGGCGGGTCACGGCCCGGACCCGCGACGACCGCCCGGACGGTGGGGGAGCGCCGCCGATACCCTGAACCCATGTTCTGGCTGGTCCTCGTCCTCCTCATCCTCGGACCGATCGTCGAGCTCTGGTTCATCCTCCAGGTGGCCGGCGTCATCGGCGGCTGGGAGACCCTCGCCCTGCTGCTCGTCGAAGGGTTCATCGGCAGCTGGCTCATCAAGCGCCAGGGCCGCGCCGTCATCAACCGGGTCGATGAGCGCCTTCGGGCCCACGACCTGCCCACCAAAGAGCTGGCCGACGGGCTCTTGATCCTCATCGCCGGTGTGTTGATGCTCACCCCCGGGTTCCTCACCGACATCGTCGGCTTCGCCCTCCTGTTCCCCCCGACGAGGGCCCTCGCCCGGATCGCCCTGCTGGCGCGCTTCACGGCCCGCATGGGGCAGGGCTTCGCGTTCGTCTCCGCGCCGCGCTGGGGTGCGGCCGGCCGCGGCGGCGACCCCTTCGTCGACACGACCGCCACCGAGGCTCGTGACGCCAGACCAGACGCGCCCCCGCTCCACTCCGGCGACGCCGATGGGCCCGGTCGCTGAGGTGCCCCGCCCCGACGTGCCCACCGGCGCGGATGTCCCCCTGCGCGATGCCGCCACCGTGCTCATCGTCCGCGACGGCGACGACGGGCTCGAGGTGTTCATGTTGCGCCGGAACCTGCAGTCCGACTTCGTCGGCGGCGCCTACGTGTTCCCCGGCGGCGCGGTCGACCCGCCCGACCGCGAGCGTGACCTCGAGCGCTGGTGCCGGGGCCGCAGCGACGCCGAGGCGTCCACCCGGCTGGGCGTTGCGTCCGGTGGGTTGGCGTTCTGGGTCGCCGCGATCCGTGAGTCGTTCGAGGAGTCCGGGGTGCTCCTGGCCTACGGGCCCGACGGCGCGCTCGTCCGCCTCGACGACCCGGTGACCGCGGCGCGCTTCGTCGAGCACCGTCGCTCCGTCGACCGGGCCGAGCGAAGCCTGGTGTCGATCTGCGAGGAGGAGGACCTCCACCTCGCGGTCGACACCATGTGGTACTTCGGCCACTGGATCACCCCCGAGGGTGCACCACGCCGCTACGACACGCGCTTCTTCCTAGCCGCCGCGCCGTCGGCCCAGACCCCGGTGCACGACGACCGCGAGACGATCGCCAACCTCTGGATCCGCCCCGTCGACGCCCTGGCCCGCCATGCTGCGGGCGACCTGGCCATGTTGCCGCCAACCCTCGCTTCGCTGCGCGCCCTCGAACCCAGCACCACCGCGGTCGACGCCCTTGCCGCGGCGGCGGAGATGGTCGACGTGCCCACCGTGCAGCCGAGGGTGATCATGGACCAGGGCGGTGTCCGCATCGTGATGCCGGGCGACGCCGAGTGGGACGACGGGTACCGCGGTGACCGGTCGCTCGGCACCTGGCCCACCGCCTCCGACCGGAGCGCCCGGGCGTGACCCGCGCCGAGCGCTCCGCGGACCGCACGGCTGTGCCGGCCATGCCCGACGCCATGGTTGGCGACGTCGTGGCCGGTCAGCTCGTTGCGCTCGCCCCCGGGGTCCGACGCCTGACCGCCCCGAACCCCGGGATGATGACCGGCCCGGGCACCAACTGCTACCTGGTGGGCACCGACACCGTCACCGTCATCGACCCGGGGCCCGACGACGCCGGCCACATCGACGCCCTCGTCGCCGCCGGCGGCGGGCGCATCGGCACCATCGCCCTCACCCACACCCACATCGACCACTGGCCCGCAGCGCCCACCCTCGCGGTGCGCACGGGTGCCGAGGTCGTGGCGTTCGACTCGCGCGACGGGCTCACCGTCGACCGCTCGCTCGCCGATGGTGACGAGGTGGGCGAAGGTGATGCCCGCGTGCGAGCGGTGCACACGCCGGGCCACGCGTCGAACCACATCTGCTTCTGGCACGAGCCCACGCGGATGCTCTTCACCGGCGACCACGTGATGTCGGGGTCCACCGTCGTCATCGCCCCGCCCGACGGCGACATGGGTGCCTACCTCGAGGCCCTGCGCCGGGTGCTCGCCCTGCACGCGACCGCCCTCGCCCCTGCCCACGGCCCGTTGCTCACCGACCCCGACGCCTACGTCGGGGGCTACATCAGCCACCGACTCGCCCGAGAGGCGTCAGTGGTCGAGGCGTTGGCCGCCGCCGGTCCGGTGGGAGCCGACACCGAAGCCCTCGTGAAGGCGATCTACGTCGACGTGCACGAGCTGCTCCACCCCGTGGCCCGCTTCAGCGTGTGGGCCCACCTCCGCAAGCTCGCCGCCGAGGGCCGCGCCCGCGGCGTCGACGTCGATGATCCCGACACCACCTGGGTCACCGGAGACACGAGACAGCAGCGGCTGCGAGGACTATCGTCTTGACCGCCAGGTCAAGAACCATGCAAGGGGACCCCGATGGCCGACTTCCAGCTCTTCATCAACGGTGAGTACGTCGACGCCGCCGCCGGCGAGACGTTCACCACCACCGACCCGGGCACCGACCAGCCCATCGGCGAGGTCGCCAAGGCCGACCGCGCCGACGCGGCCCGGGCGATCCAGGCCGCCCGCACCGCGTTCGACGAGGGCCCGTGGCCCGGGATGTCGGGCGCTGACCGCGGCGCCCGGCTGACCAAGCTGGCCGAGCTGCTCGAGGCCAACGCCGAGCGCTTCGCCGAAGCCGAGGCCCGCGACTCCGGCGGCACCATCAAGAAGGCCACCTTCGCCGACGTGCCCGGTGCGGCCGGCGCCCTGCGCTGGTTCGCCCGCATGGCCGCCGAGCGCCCCGACGAGGTCGCGCTCGAGGGCTCGCCGTTCCCGCCCTCGGAGAACTACGTCCGCTACGAGCCCTACGGCGTGTGCACCGGCATCGTGCCGTTCAACTTTCCGCTGCTCATGGCGTGCTGGAAGCTCGGCCCCGCCCTCGCGGCGGGCAACACCTCGGTCATCAAGCCGGCGTCGTTCACCTCGGTCACCGCCCTCATGCTGGGCGAGCTGGCCCAGGAGGCCGACCTGCCCCCCGGTGTTTTGAACGTCATCGCCGGTCCCGGCGGCACCGCCGGTGAGGAGCTGGCCTCCAACGAGATGGTCGACAAGGTGGCCTTCACCGGCTCGACCGAGGTCGGCCGCCGGATCATGCAGCTGGCCTCGGGCACCATCAAGCCCGTCACGCTCGAGCTGGGGGGCAAGTCGGCCAACATCGTGCTCGACGACGCCGACCTCGACATCGCCGCCGCGTGCGTGCTCTTCGGCACGTTCTTCCACAACGGTCAGGTGTGCGAGTCGGGCACCCGCGCCCTGGTGCACCGGAGCGTCTACGACGAGTTCGTGTCGCTGCTGGTCGACCGGGCCGGGAAGATGGTCATCGGCAACCAGCTCGACTTCGACACCGACCTCGGTCCCATGGTGTCGCGGGCCCAGGCCGAGACCGTCGAGCGCTACGTCGCCCTCGGCCGCGAAGAGGTGGGCGAGCCCATCTGCGGCGGTCGCGCTCCCGACGGCCTGCCCGCCGAGCTGGCCACCGCGAACTTCTACCAACCCACGATCTTCGCCGGCGTCGACAACGCGTCGCGGATCGCCCAGGAGGAGATCTTCGGACC
This sequence comes from Iamia sp., assembly GCF_035575815.1. NCBI lineage: Bacteria > Bacillati > Actinomycetota > Acidimicrobiia > Acidimicrobiales > Iamiaceae > Iamia > Iamia sp. The sequence continues at coordinate 331 of NZ_DATLXO010000001.1, read as the reverse complement.
GGTGCTCTGCGTCATCCCCTTCGAGACCGACGACGAGGCCGTGGCCATCGCCAACGACTCGATCTATGGCCTCGGCGGCGGCGTGCAGTCGGCGAACGTCGAGCGTGCCCAGGCCATCGCCGCCCGCCTGAAGACCGGCACCGTGTGGATCAACGACTACCACATGATCTCGCCCGAGCGTCCCTTCGGCGGCTACAAGCAATCGGGCATCGGCCGGGAGCTCGGCACCGCCGGCTTCGACATCTACCGCCAGGCCAAGCACATCCACACCAACCCGTCGACCGGGCGTGACGGCTACATGCACTTCGCCGCGCTGAGCGCCAACATCTAG